>JALONZ010000454.1 GCA_025454675.1 Anaerolineae bacterium
TCAATGGATAATTCACTATAACCGATAATCGCGTTGAGCGGGGTGCGTAACTCATGGCTCATGTTGGCTAAAAAGGCAGATTTGGCAAAACTGGCGGCTTCGGCAGAATCTTTGGCAAGTGTGAGCGCCTCTTTAACCTGTTTTTCTTGACGGCGCGTGACGGTGACATCTAATAACACGCCAATCACTAAGGCAAATGCCGCGCCTGCACCCAATAAGGATAAGGTGAATAAACGGATACTTTCTTGACCCTGCAAATAAATCTCGCGTCCTAATGTCACGCGCATCAGCATAGATGAGCGCCCGTTGATATTGGGGATGACTTGGTAGGCGGCGATTTGTGTTTCGTTGAGGGGTTGCACCACGCCTTGTTGTGGGTTGCGTAGCAGGGTTGTTTGTATATCCAACACATCTTGCGGGAGCGATTCGTCGCGCACACGAAAAATATCAATATTCAGCCGTACCGCTTCGCGCAACGCTTCCATGAAGGTGTCATCTATAAACCGCCCCCAAATGAGCGTTCCTCTGGTGGGACCTGTGCGTTCCCCAGTGAGAATATTATGCGAGACGACCATCATCATGCCTTGTGGCAACATGATATATCCGCTTTGGCTATCCAGTTCATTGGGCAAATCGCGCAATGTACCTGCGGATGTGAGATAGGGTTCAATACTCGCAGGAATGGTGGTGCGTGTGCCATTGACGAGGTTATATGCGCCCTCAAACACCCGCCGACCTGCATTATCAATATAAAATGCTAAATTGATGCCAATCGTGGTGAACGTGGTATCATTAAGGTTGCCTGCAAGATAGGTTTCGTTGCCATCTTGAATGAATTGGTAGGTGTCATCCCAATGCGCCCAATCTTCATTGAGTGTCACGAAGGCTTGACGTTGTAAATCTAACCCATTTAATGCCCGTGCCAAATTTTGACGCGCATCTGATTCTTCTAATTTGAGATAATTGTCCAGCAAGGTCGCGCGTGAGGCGAGATAGACCAAGCCTAAAAATACAATTAACGTGATGATGATAATGAGCAAAACCCGAAATCGTGCTGTCATGATAAACTCTTCATTGTGTGATTCGTCCTGTGTGTTATCTCTATATTATAGCCATTTTAAGTTTTGTGTATGAATTTGAAGGATGTTTTTATGAATTTTCTCAAATCAATACGCCCATCTCCGCTATTTTTAGGTGTCCTGATTGGACTTATTGGGATGACGGTGTTATTACCGGGGGGCTATGATGGCTGGCTATATTATTTTAATGGCTGGACACCGCGTTCTACTGCGCCCGCATGGGTATATGGACTTCTGACCCCGCTCACGCTTTTGCCACCGTATCCCGCGCCGTTTCGGTGGATGCTGATTGTGATTATCACCGCGCTGACCTTGCGATTGGCTGTGATGATACTCGGCGGGCGCTGGATTTGGGCGCTGTTTAGTTTGCCTTTTTTATGGACAGTGTGGTTGGGTCAAATTGAATTTATTACCATCTTCAGTGTGGTCTTGGGCTGGTTGGTGATTCACCATCAAATTCATCCCTTGTGGTTGGGTGTGGCAATCATTGGCTTATTGACCAAAGTTCAAGTGGGGTGGGGGATTGTTGCGCTGTTTGGCATGTGGATGGTCATCGAAATGCGGTGGCACGATTTGATTTGGGCGGGTGGCACAATCGCAGTTATTTTATTAGCCACTTTCCTCATTTATCCCAATTGGTTGGCATTATGGTTGGATAGTGTGCGTATCCTCAATCCGAGCGGGCGCTTTTTTGATTCATCCATCTTCCCAATCGGGCTTTTGGCGTGGGGGATTGCTATTTTGCCCATCCCCATGACGCGCATGAGGCGGTTATGTTTGGTGGCGAGCGCGACCCTACTCGGTAGCCCTTATTTTGCTAATTATCATTGCATCACCCTGTTGACCCTCTCCAACCGTTGGCAGTATTGGCTGATTTCATGGCTCACGGTGATTCCGATGGTGGTAATGAATAATCAGCGATTTGGTTGGATGATTCCGTTGGCGGTACTCATTGGCGAAGGTTGGACGGCATGGCGCAAACGCAAACAGCCCGTAATTGACATGCACAACCTATCAATGCTATACTAACGACAATTCACGAAATAAAGAGAGCCTTTTTAACAACATTTTGAATCCAAAAAAATTTTGTTGAGGCAATCAGATTGTTGTCAGTCATTCGGATCGGTCTTGCACGGCAAACCCTCCGAACCGTGTCAGGGGCGGAAGCCAGCAGCACTAAGGAGTCCCGTTTGGGTGTTGCGAGGTTGCCGGTCCGAATCACTGATAACAATCTTTTTGTTTCTGGTGGTGGGGCAAATAACCATCAATTCAAAAACGAGTGAAAATAGGTTATGAATACACCCAAACAACCGCAAAATTCAAACATTCTCTATTTTGCCTTTGCCTTGCTCATCTTCATCGGCGCGGGTATTGTGATTGCAGGGGTTATTTTGCTCAATCGCGCCCCTGCCCAAGCCCCAACACCCCCACCAACCCGCGCATCACTCATCGTAAACTTGGAATTGGACGGGCGCACATTTCCCGTTGCCACCTTTGCCCAAACCGTTGCCACATTTTTGACCGAACAAGCCCTCATATTGGGCAGTGATGATGTGGTTGTGCCGTCTGCCGATACGCCTATCACCGCGCAAATGACCATCCGTATTGAACGGGCGCGACAAGTGCGTATTTATATAGATGACCAACTCACCGTGTTGAATACGGCATTCACCAGCCCATTTGATATTCTGAATCGGGCAAATATTCAAATTGCGCCGATTGATAGTGTGCAACTGAACGGCACACCTGTCGCGCAAGCCGATATTATTTTGTGGGCGACCCCTGTGGATGAAATTCGCATCCGTCGGGCTGTGCCGATTTCAATTCGGGAGGGGGATACGGTTATTTTGCGCCAAACAACGGCGCTCACTGTTGCTGATGCGTTATATGAGGCGGGTATTGTGCTATTTTTGCCCGACCAAGTAGCGCCCGCGCCGACTGACCGCATCACTGCCAATATGGAAATTGTCATTGACCGCTCCAGCGAATTGACTATCCGCGCCGATGGGCAGGAATTTAAGACCCGCGTCCGCGCCCAAACCATCGGCGATGCGTTATTAGAGAGTGGCATCGCCCTCAATGGGTTAGATTATAGCATCCCGTCCGCCACCCAACCGATTACCGAAGGGATTAC
>JALONZ010000455.1 GCA_025454675.1 Anaerolineae bacterium
GATACATCCCGTCCGCGTCTAATAACCCGTCCACGCCCAATAAACCAACCCCGCCACCCGACACCGACCCCACCCGCCTGTTACGCGAATTGGACGACATCAAAATAACGCATTCACGCCGTTTGGACATTGGGCAACGCCTCGCCCAAATCGGCGACCCACGCGCAGGCATTGGTGTTCTGCCCAACGGCATCCCCGATATAAGCTGGTGCTTTGTGGAAAAAGGTGGCGAAATCACCATCGAAAAGACAAAATTCACCATCAAACCGTTTTATGTGGCGAAATATCTGACCACCAACGCCCAATATGGTGCCTTTGTGGATGCACCAGACGGTTATAAGAATCCCGAATGGTGGAAATTATTCCCTAAAGAGTATCGCCTACAACAATTAGCAGAACCGCGCAACCCCAATAGCAACGCCCCGCGCGATAGGTTGTCATGGTATCAGAGCATGGCATTTGCGATGTGGTTAGACCATCAATATCGCCAAAATGGTTTATTTCAATCGGTTTTGAATCTGAACCCTGCCGATTGGAAAATTTCGCTCCCGCCTGAATGGTATTGGCAATGGATGGCACAAAAACGCGAATTTGCGTGGGGAAAATGGGATAATGCGCCCCGCGCCAACACCACCGAAGCAGGTATCAATGACCAAAGCACGGCGGTGGGTATGTATCCGCATGGTGTGGCGGAGTGTGGTGCGTTTGATGTGACGGGGAATTTGTGGGAATGGTGCTTGAATGATTATAGTACCATTCAGACAGTGAACGGATATTCTAATAACGAGACAAAAGTGTTGCGGGGCGGGTCGTTCCTTAGCAGTCGGAATATTGCCCGTGTCGCCTTGCGTTACTACCTCAGTCCGTACTACGTTGATAGCTCTTACGGGTGTCGGGTTGTGCTTTTGCCTATCGTCTCTTAACTCTGAAACTCTAGGCGGGACGAGGCACTGCATCGCCCCTACACACCGCAACAAATAGGTTTTAGGGGCGACACATGTGTCGTCCCGTTGCACCACCTTTTGACCTCATCCCCCGACCCCTTCTCCACATTGGAGAAGGGGAGAAACCCATTTTTAGGTGGGTTTGAAGTCCCCTCGCCGTTTGGAGAGGGGATTTAGGGGTGAGGTCTGCGCGACCATGTTATAATTCCCCACAAAAATTCATTCATACCCAAAAGGAAAAATTAAAAAATGTCTGGAAAATATTTTGAAGAACTGGAAGTCGGCATGGTCATCCAACACAGCATCGGGCGCACGCTCACCGAGATGGATAATGTGCTGTTTAGCGCGTTGACGATGAATAATCAGCCGTTGCACCTGAACGAACATTTTGCCCAACAAACCCAATTCGGGGCGCGGATTGTGAACGGCATCTTCACGATGGGGTTGGTGGTGGGCATCACCGTGAATGACCTCACCGCAGGCACGATTATCGCCAATTTGGGTTACGAAAATGTGAATCATCCGCATCCGATGTTTCATGGCGATACGTTGTATGTCGAGACGCATGTGGTCAGCAAACGCGATAGCAATAGCAAACCGGATAGGGGCGTGGTGGTATTAAAGCATATCGGCAAAAATCAGAATGGGGTGGTGTGCATCGAGGTGACGCGCAGTGTGTTGTTTATGAAGCGCCCATAATTATCTTAACACCATTATACCTTTTCTCGGCAGGCGATAAATCACCTGCCTAATGCACCAAAGCCCCATAAATGGGGCTGAATTGCCTAATCTCACGGGTAACATGGTCTTAAAAATCTAGAAATTCCCTTAAAATAGGCAGGATAGCCTGCTTTAGCAGGCTTCGCAGATGCTAGGCGGGTGCTTTAGCACCTGCCGATGAATACATAAAATCTCACGCCGTTGGTGTATTCCCCGTGAAGATGGCGCTAATCAATATCAACTGGATAATCACAATTGTCACCACCAAGCCGACAATGGCGGCATTACGCCGATTGAGCCACGAAAAACGGCGTTTGCGTTCTGCTGGAATATCCCCAAACAACCGATACATCTCATGCGCGAAGATAGCCACATTTTCTTGGCGCATCATCGGATTAACCTGAATGGCACTCATGATAATGGTGTTACCATCTCGATATTCGGGTTTTTCGGGGTTGGGGAGGTCGGTTCTGGCGATGGGAATGAGTTTGCCCTTGCTCACATCATCCCAGACCATCTCATCACTGCGCGATTTGAATGGATAGGCGGGTTCACCCATCAACATTTCGTATATCAACAAGCCTAAGCCATATACATCCGTTTGATAACTGGCGCGGGGCATGGTCAATAATTCTGGCGCGAGATAAGCCGGTGGCACAATTTGGCGGGCGTATGTTTGCAATTCGGGGTCATCTAAGCCGAAATCGAATAAAATGGGGCGCGGGATTTTATCCATATCCATCCGCACATACACAATATCAGGTGAGATATTCAAATGTAATTTTTGTTGTTCGTGCATGAATCCGATTGCCATTGCCACACCGCGCGTCACCCAATGGGCAAACCGATTCCATGGGAACGGCGAAACGCGCAACATATCGCGCAAAAAATCGCCCTGAACATATTCAAATACCATAAAATATTTTGTTTCGTTCTGAAAACCAATTTTTCCGTAGGGGCGTTCCAGCGCATTCGCCCCGCGATACGGACTGATGAGCGTGGGTAGGTTGGGATGTTGGCGAATACCTTGTAAATGTGCCAGTAATTTGGCTTCGTAACGGAGTTTATCTTGACTAATTCGGTCGCTATGCGCCATTTTGATGATAATTTTTTCGTCATCACGCAAACCTTCATAAATGGCAGAATTGCGTAAGACGGTCAATCTGCGGGTGATTGTGATGTCGCCGATATTATCCCCCGCATCAAAAATAATGGGTTTGCGCTCCGCGAGACATTTCTGTTCTTGACACCATAGATTGCCATCGGGTGAAATTCGCCCACATTGGGTACAAATATGCTTCATCGCTATCACCTTCTTTGAACATTTCGTTTGACAAGAGTTTCTAACCATGCCACAATTAAGCATAGTAACACTCATAGATTACTCATTGTAACGCCATGTGTCAAGCAATCTGTACTAACTCATGACACTTATCGCAAAGAAGGCAGGGATTTTGTGAGCGACCAACAAAATAAACTCATCAACAGACCCCCACGGATTCAGCCCGACCTCCCACAAGAGGAAGTGGAGATTCCGCC
>JALONZ010000456.1 GCA_025454675.1 Anaerolineae bacterium
TCTAATACCGATGCGGGAATATCAAATGCGATGCTGGCAATTGCGCCTGCGGTATAGCGCCCAACCCCTGATAGGGTCATTAAACCCTCAATACTTGGGGGAAAGTGTCCATTTTGTGCAGAAATGTGCTTGGCGGTGTGGTGTAAATTGCGACAACGGCTATAATATCCTAAACCTTCCCACATTTTTAGCACCTCATCCAATGGTGCATTGGCAAGGTCGTGGATTGTTGGGTAGGCTTTGATAAAACGAGTATAATAGGGGATGACAGTCTCCACTTGTGTTTGTTGGAGCATAATCTCTGAAAGCCAAACATGATATGGATTGGGCGTTGTATATGGGCGCTCATGTGGCAATATCCGCCATGGCAGGGCATTGGCATGGCGGTCATACCAAGCAAGTAAATCGGAATAAAATAATGCAGGCATAATCACATCTCTTCTAATGGTGGGCGAAGTGATAGGATAAATGGAAAATAATGAGTAGTCTACCGAATTTGAATACACTTTTCACCATAAAATTCCCCAATGGCAATACGGCTAAGGCAATTCGTTCCAAACCGAATGAGCATCCAGCCTTTTTATTGCGGACACTCGGCTTTTTGCCCCCACAACCGATTTTATTCATCAGTGGTGGGGCATCGGGTATGAGTGATGAAGATAAAAAGCAGACGGAGCTGATGATGGAAGCCGTTTTAGCTTTTGCTGACCAGCATCGCATCACCCTGATTGACGGGGGGACAGAATCGGGCATCATGAAGATGTGTGGCGATATTCGCATCCGCAATAAATACACTTTTCCATTGATAGGGGTATCACCACGCGGATTGGTCTCGTATCCAGACCATCCCAATCCCACCGCGCAAGCCGAATTGGAAGATGGGCATACGCATTTTGTGTTGGTTGAGGGGGATGAATGGGGCGCGGAGAGCGAGATGATTATCAACCTGACCATGACGATGAGCGGGGCAGGCACGACGGGGCGCAAGCCAGCCGTTGGGATATTGATTAATGGTGGCAAAATTGCCATGCAAGAAATTTATTTGGCAACCACCCGCGATAAACATAAATTGCCGATTATTGTGTTGGATGGCAGTGGTCGCGCCGCCGATGAGGTCTCGACTGCTTTCCGCACCGGACGCACCACCCAAACCATTTTACGCGCCATTTTGAAAGGTGGTGATATTCAATTGGTTGGGACGAATGAAGGGGCGGATGTGATTCGCCAAAAATTGAGCCAAAAATTTTTAGGACACGCCTAGAAGGGGGCTAATCATGCGATTTTTACGTTATGGACTGTTAGTTTTGGTTATGTTGATGGTTGCCTTGCCGATTATGGCACAGGAAGAAACCCCACCCGCGCCTGTGACGGATGAGCAGGTCAATCAAGTGTTATCTGAGGCGCAAAGCGCACTAGCAGAAGCCGAAAAAGCCAATGAATTGGCATTTAACCTGCTGGGATTATTCGAGGCGACCAGTGGCGCGGTTGGCATCATTTTGGGGATTATCGTCCCTGTGATTGCGGTTGTGGCTGGGTTGTTTGGGTTTTCGCGCTTGGCATCGGCTCAGGGTGAATTAACATCGGCTCAAAATGAATTAAAAGAGGCGCGTGAACGCTTTGAAACCGATATGATTGAGCGCCAAAAGCAGATGGACGAATATTTTAGGAAATTTGATGAGCAAACGAAGGCATTAAGTAGTAGCGTCCAAAAAGACAGCGCCGCGGCAAATCTAGCATTATCGATGTTGCTCCTCGCAGACAAACAATATAAATCACAAGATTATGAAGGCGCAATCAAGACTTATCATCGGGCGCTTAAATTGGATGAGAAAAATCCTGTGACACATTATCGGCTTGGTTATGTGTATACACAGGATGATAATTTGGTTGATGCCGAAATTCACATCAAACGTGCTTTAGAATTAGACCCCAATTTTGCCCAAGCCATTGCCGCGATGGGCTATATTTATCGGCGTAGAGGCGATGAATTACATAAATCGGCGACAAAGTTATTAGAAGCTGGCGAAACGGAAAAAAGTAACGCGACTTATCGTGAACGCAATGAATTGTATAACAAGTCAGAAGGTTACTTCTTATCTGTTTTGAACACATCTCCCACATTAATTGATGAAGATGGCGAATCGTGGTGGGGTGCGTTGGGCGGGTTATATCGCCGTCGTGAACAATATGAGGATGCCATCAAAGCCTATGAACAGGCTAAGAAAATCACCAAAAGTTCATCTTACCCATTTAGCAATTTGGCGATGCTCTATCTACGCAAAGGCGACATACCACGAATGCTGGAGGTCTTTGAAGATGTGGAACGGCTTGCCAAAGCCGAAACATCGGCGGATGTTGATAATTATTGGGCGCACGCCGACCTTGTTACATCACGGGTCGCATTAGGCAAATTTGCCGATGCCAATGACATTTTAGGTGTCACACTCAAAATTTCGGGTGGCGATTATCAACTCGAATTATTGATTGACACACTCACGAGTTTACAAAAATTATTGCCTGCGGATTATTCTTCCAAAATTGCGGATATTATCGTCAAAATAAAAGCCTTTTGGGATAATCGTAAGGCAGAAAAAGCCAAATCGAAATCCGAAAGCAATTAAACTCCATCACCCGCCCGCGTTTTGACGGCGTTCCGCAATCATGGCGCGGGCATTCTCTAGAGTGTCTACCAAATTCACATCCGCCATTTCACCATAGAGTTGCTTGAATAATTGCACAACCCGTTGGGTGAAGGGATGCGTCCCCGCGACCACAATTACATCGCGCCCATCGGGTTTGATGAGCAATGCGTTTTGGGTGTGGGTGAGTGCCGCCCCGCGTTGAGGTGCAGTTTCGCCCATATTCAAAATGAGCGCAATCGGCTTGCCATGTGTGGCACTTTTGCGGAGTGTAACCGAAATCCCTGCCGCCAAATAAAAATCTTCCCAATGCCAATCGTCACCAAATTGCCAACAAATAATCGTCTTATCCGGATTATCCCAATCCACCTTAATTTTCATATTTTTACACTCCAAAAATGTAATTTGTAGCCTCTATTTTAGCCTGATTGCCGATATACCGCCAATGTTCCTGCCTCAAAAATCAGTTCCCAATCGGATAGAATTGTGTTATATAACACCACCGCTTGGGGCATGTGAATATTGCCCCAGTTGCGCCAAATATTGCGCCGATGAAGTACCAAA
>JALONZ010000457.1 GCA_025454675.1 Anaerolineae bacterium
CACCGACCTCGAAAACCCCACATCAAATCATATTTATCAAGAAATTGGTTATCGTCCCGTCTCGGATGTGGACGAATATCGGTGTGAGGAAAGCACTCTCTAATACGATTAATGTGGATGTCATCATCTGGTGATATGATTATAAAAATACTGTAGGGACATGATACATCATGTCTATGATTGTCAAAATCAATAATGTGTATAGAGGTAAAATCATGAGCTTATTTGATAATTTGATGGGACGGCGCAATTTAGAAGACGAAATGAAAAAAGAGGGGCGCTTGCCACCCGGTCAATCGCTGACGACCAAATTTCCCGTCTTGACCTATGGACCCAATCCCAAATTTGACCCCGCCACATGGACATTTAGTGTATTTGGTGAAGTTGAAAATAGCTTAACATGGTCATGGGATGAATTTTTGAAATTGCCCACTGTGCAAGTGACCTGTGATATTCATTGTGTTACCCGTTGGAGCAAATTCGATACGGTGTGGGAAGGGGTGCAATTCAAACATATCGCGCAATTAGCAGGGATGAAACCGACCACCAAGCATATTATCGCGCATTGCGATTTGGGTTATACGACCAATGTGCCAGTGGAAGATATGATGCGCGATGATGTGTTGCTCACCTATAAATTTGATGGTCAATTCTTAGAACCCGACCACGGCGCACCTGTTCGGACGCTTGTACCCCATTTGTATTTTTGGAAGAGTGCCAAATTTTTGCGTGCCTTAGAATTTAGCACGATTGATAAACCCGGTTTTTGGGAACAAGCGGGTTATCATAATTATGGCGACCCGTTCAAAGAACAACGGCATGGGCGCAGGGGCTGGTAAGTTCTCGGCAGGCGATAAATCACCTGCCTATTTGCTTTTGTAGGGCTTGCCGTTTGTAGGGGCTTGCCATGGCAAGCCCCTACGGGCTAAAAATCTGACTATATGTGGTGTAAGGGCGTAGGCACTGTTTAATGCCCAGCGTGAAAAACAGTCAAAAATACCTATTCACTTGGGGCGCTAAAACATTGCCCGCGTGACAAATCGCAACTCACATCTTGCGCCCCATCACCATCTAATAAATCGGCGACCCACGCGCTGACGGTTACACCATCATATTCATAAGTATAAAATTCGGGGAGTGGGGTGGAGCAATGCACCATGCCACCCGCCAAATAACTATAAAAATTATCATTGGCTTCATTGAGCGCATTCAGTCGTTCTTCTGCACCAGTACCCCATTCGACCGCCAATTGCAAGAAATTGCTGGCATCCACCACGACACCCTTTTGGAATCCATAGAACCCGACTTGGACTTGATCCATATAGGTGGTATATTGCGACACGACATTATTCGGATACATCTCGGCTAATTTTGCCATATATTCGGTGTTGAACGTATCGGGGTTAATTTCATCCAAGAAGGTGAGTTTGTCAAATCCCCATGTGGTCAAACCAGCCCAATCCGCAGGGGTAACACCGACTGATGCATCCGCCATATGAACGACAGGCACATCGGCATATTGTTCCATGATGAACGGGGCATTGACGGTTGCGCCATAACCACCTGCGCTACAACCCGTCACAAAAATTTGCTCTGGCGCGACAAAATTTTCATAAACCCAATCCAAAACGGCTTGCGAGTTGTTGCGCCCATTAAAATGCACGGTAATTTCATCAAAATCCACACCCAGTTGTTCTTGGGGGACATCAAACGTGACGACTGCATCCCCGCCGTGAACATCACCTGTGCAATAGGGGACGAACACCGTGTTGTAATCGGTGACGGGGTTTTCGGGGTTTTCAAAATCGAACATGCCAACATTCGGGGGTGCATCTTCGCCGACCTCATATTGCGAGGCGAATTGACCAATCGCGCCACAAGTGAAGCCATCCCAACACGCGCCACCACCTTCAAAATAGACCATCAATTTTTCGGTGGGTTCTGATGCGGGACGGACGAAGAAACTATACGGCGTATCATACATACACATGGTATCGCCACCCGTCCCGATTTGTGTCCATTCACCGGCGGGTAAATCGGTGAAGGCGGGCATATCGGGCATCGTGTCCTCTTGGGCGAGGGCAGGAATGGCGAACAGGGCGATGATACAGCACAACAAAATGAACAAAATACTTTTACGCATATCCAAAACACTCCAATTTGCTCAAAAATATAACTTTCCCTTACGGTAGGGATGATAATAGCATATGGATGTTGTTTTGGCGAAAAGTGGGTATAATTAACCTGTGGTTGGCTCTAAAATATGGGGAATAATATGGCAAGATTTTTTATAACCTATCATATTCATGATGAAGATACTAAAACTGAGTTTGTGCGACGTTTGAAAAAAGCCTTTCCAAATGATCATTTTCAAGTTGATGATGAACAAACTTACTCTGATGAATGGTGGGAAGATGTTCTTGGCGAAATTCAAAGGTGTGATATTTTCATCTATCTAGTATCTCGTGAATCTTCTAAGGATGAAAAAGCAAAAGCGGAATTCAGCGAAGCGCAACGATGGAGAAGACCCATTATTGCTGTTAATTTATCTAAGAAAGAAAAAATTTTCCTAACCGACAATCCTGATGATATTACATATATCCCAATCTCTGATTTTGAGTCCCTTATTGGAAAGATTAATCAGCAGAAAGAACATTTGCCAGATAAAAATATTGGACCAATAAGGGATATGCCCACACTCAAGCCCAAATCCCCCAAAACTATTCCGATTTACAATAAAACAAAAAAGATGAAAAAGGGTTTATTGATTCCACTTACTATCATAATTGTCGCAGTCATCACTGTTTTTATGATAAACTCTCGCAATAATATCCCCTTAGAACAACCGCCTGCGTTGGGATACCCTAATGGCGAAATAGTTAAACAAAATACGGATTGGCAACCTGTTGAACGTGAGTTCAATGGTGTTACAATGGTACTTGTTCCCAGAGGATGTTTCATGATGGGTAGCAATCATAATGAGGATAGTGACGAAAAACCAGTTCATGAACAATGTTTTGAGATGCCATTTTGGATAGATAAATATGAAGTCAGTCAATTACAGTTTGACACATTTGGCGCTGAAAAAGCCAAAGAAAATGGCTTTAATGGCAGTAGTCGACCTGTAGAAAATATCACATGGTTTGAGGCGCAAGCCTACTGCGCTCATGTTGGCGGCCGGCT
>JALONZ010000458.1 GCA_025454675.1 Anaerolineae bacterium
GCAATTTGGAAGCCCCGTAAACGGGGCTGAACAGCCTAATGTCACTGAGAAAACGGTCTTAAAAACCTAAAAATATCCCTCAAAATTGACGGAACAGCCTGCTTCAGCAGGCTTCGTAGGCGAGTAGCTGGGTGCTTTGAGCGCCCAGCGATACCCAAAACGGGCGAATATATGGCAAAATCGCCAAAAATAATTATCGGACAAGCCTTTTACGGGGCTTCCAAATTGCGACTAGCCTGATGCTTTGAGCATCAGGCGGAAATTATTGACGAAATTATCAAGTATCATCAACCGATTCCAAATATGGGATGAATGTCCCTTGTTGATGGTGTTGTTTCTGATTACGAATATAGTCCACCAAAAAGGGAAGTGCCTTCTCGCCTAATGTGAGCGCACCATAACTTGTCTGCCAATGAAAGGCTTCTGCGGATGGAAAAGAGTGGTTTACTTCGTATGAAGATGATCCTTTGAGCTGGCTAACCACATCAGCAACCGCGATAGAAGGCGGTATACTCACAGCCAGATGAACATGGTCAGATACCCCATTAATGGTGATGAGTTTGCATTTTAGGCTGTGGCATTTTCGTTCAATCGCATGATAAATCATCGGCTCATTGACAGGCGTGATAATCGGCTGGCGATATTTTGTCGTCCAAATAAGGTGATAATAAAATACCCAAAATGGCATTTCTGACCTCCCCACTATCTTAATCTGTTTTCCGCCTATGGCTCAAAGCCATAGGCTATGGCGCGTGTGAAAGCATCCTAAAGGATGCTCCTACAAACAAGTTTCAGGGTAAAATCGGTTTTTAAGACCATTTTACCCGTGACATTAGGCTGTTCAGCCCCGTTTACGGGGCTTCCAAATTGCGACTAGCCTGATGCTTTGAGCATCAGGCGGAAATTTATAACCCACGAATCTTCTTCCATATCATGGCGCGGTTTTTCCATGCCGCCTGATAACTGGGCATCAAATCGAGTGCGCGGTCAACATCTGCCAAACCGCGTTTCATATCCCCCGCCAAATAATAGGCATACCCCCGATTGTTATAGGCATGGGCATATTGCGGATTGAGCCGAATCGCCTCATCATAATCGGCAATGGCTTGGTCAAATTCGCCCATTGTGCGATACACCAGCCCACGATTGTTATACCCAACTGAGTCTTGCGGATTGAGCCGTATGGCTTCATCAAAATCTTGTAGGGCGCGTTTATAATCATTTTTACGGACAAATAAATTGCCCCGATGCGTAAAATAGACACAATCCTGTGGCGAAAGCGCAATGGCGCGGTCTAAATCGGCGAGTGCTTCGTCAAACTGATTCAATTGAGCATATAGCGTTGCCCGCGCACAAAACACCATGCTATCTTCGGGGTTCAGACGGATGGACTCGGCAAAATCGGCGAGTGCTTGGTCGGCTTCATTCCGCTCCACATGTGCCAACCCGCGATGATAAAACGCGAGCGGATTTTTGGGGTTGATGCGGATGGATTGGGTGAAATTGGTGATGGCGGTTTCATAATCTTTCGCCTCCATCAAATTTAAGCCTTCCTTATAAAAATCGGTGGCATTAAAGCGTCGTGTTTGGAAGGCGTTGGTTTGTGGGTTATCCAGATAATCAAATTCATTATATTCTAAGCGCACGGATTGCTCAAAATCATCGCTGGCGTTATCCGTCTCATCCAGTTGCATATAACAATTGGCGCGGTTGGTATAGGCAAGGGCGTAATTGGGATTGATGCGGATGGCTTCGGTGTAATCGGCAATGGCGCGGTCATAATCGGCATGAGTGCGATAATAATCACCGCGTGCCAAATACGCTTCGGCAAAATTGGGGTCGAGACGAAGCGCCATATCCAAATCTGCCAATCGTGGTGCATCATCGGTTTGCACATTCGCCCGCCCCAAGTACGCATCGGCATAAGTCGGGTTCAGGTTAATCGCTTCGGTATATTCTGCCAATGCCTGATTATGGTCGCGTTTGAGATAATGCCCAAATCCGCGTTCATAATAATTCACCACACGAAAATGGTCGGGGATGACAGATGGATAGGTGGCGAGGCGGTCTACCCGTTCACGGGCGATGGTGATATCGGGCGTGGGCGGTTTGTGCAACACCACATCATCGGGAATATCCACATGCTGTAGGCGGTCTTTGAGGTCAACAATGCTCATCTGCCACTTTGCGCCCATAATCGGGATGCCATCCAAGCGCGATAATTGCGCCAAATCATTCACCAAATATTGCCGATGAAAATTCCACGCGGAAATATTCGTCACCAACGGGATAAATAAACGCCGATTTTGGATTGCCACCTCTGCCTCACGCCAAAACAGGTTATTAAAATAGCGTTCATGCAAGGCGCTGGGGGTGATGACCATCATAAAAAACGCGCGGGCTTTGATTTGGCGGATGATGAAAGGGTCTAGGCGGGTGCTGTTATCATAGGGGCGTTCATCTAAAAACACATCATAATCCGGGTAAAGTTGCTGAAAAATGGCGAGTGCCAATGCCTTATCTGCCCGCCGATAACTGATAAAAATAGATTTGGTTTGCACCTGCACCATCATCACACCACATCCTTCATCATATTTAACTACGTATATATTTCATACCTCATTATATGCCAATTTCAATATGGCAAGCATAAACATTTACATCTTTCTATCATGACAAAAGTATAGGTGAGCCTATGTATATCAAACTTACAACCAACAACACCCCCATCCAAACCATCCGCAACCGCGCATCGGCTTATCCCAAACACTTGGCAGATGACATGGTGCGCGTATTGAACACCCAATTCGGCGCGGTCTCCCCTGCCCCAATCGGTGCGCCACCTGCGCGGAAAAGTGGGGCGTTGGCGCGGAGCATTGTGGCGGTGCGTGTGGATGCGTATCGCTGGCGGGTGGTGGTGGGCGCGGATTATGCGCGGTTTTTGGAATTTGGCACCAAGCGGATGCGGGCGCGTCCGTTTTTTCTGCGCGGCTTTGAGGCAGTGAAGATGAACCCGCCAAAATTGGGATGATGCTCGTGGGGGCTTGCCATGGCAAGCCCCATGTGTAGAAACTTAACAGCAAATCCGCCCCCATCACCAACCCGTCCCCCACTTCGTAGGGGAAGGGAGACATCACCCCCTTTTTCCCCCTCTCCATTCAATGGCTATGCCTTACCCACAT
>JALONZ010000459.1 GCA_025454675.1 Anaerolineae bacterium
TACAAATGATTTTATAACGCGCAATATCCCACTTGATTCGCTATAATCCGTGTGCATAATTAACTTTTCATTCACTTATCTGAGGAACTGCCACGATGCACACTTATGCGTCTCTTGAACAACTGTTATTGGCAACCGTCCAAAAACACATCAATCCCACCGCGACCATTGTGAATTATGTGCAATTACCCAGTGGGGCGGATTCCAAAATCACCATCCAACGCTTTGTATTACATCTGAGCGATGGCAAATCGGTGACAATCATCACCAAACCATCCCCCCTGATTGAACGGCGGGTATTGAATCGGCTCAATGACCAAAAACAAGCGGTTGTGCCATTCAGTCACAGCTTAAATTTGACTGATAGCGAGGCACTCATCTGTTTAGAAGACGCAGGCGCACCCATTTCCCCCACTGATGATACACATCGTGAAGTCTTAGCCGATGGACTGGCGCGGATTCATGTGGCAAATATCGGGGCAGAATCAGAATTAACATGGTTGCCAAGCACCGACCGCGCTTATTTTACAGATTTTATTCTGGGTTGGACATGGCGCTTGGGATGGGAACGTGCCTTAGAAGATGCCCATTTCATCAGACAATTCGGCGATTACATCCCCAAAGTGCAATCATCTGCCAAAACCTTCCCCGATGCGATGGAATCGTTGTATAACAACCCAAAAACACGCACATTAATTCATACTGATATTGATGCGGAGCATGTGCTGGCGCGTGAAAAACCATTCATCATTGATTGGGGGCAAACCCATTACGGCTCATTATATTTGGATTTGCCCAGTTATTTTGATACCCCCGAAAGTGTGGATGTGTATCGGTTGGCGCTGGAAAAACATGGTGTCAGCATCCCGAAAGATGACTTTTTAGAAAAATACCACATCGCCAAGCGATATGTGGGGTTTCGTTATATGTGGAGTTGGATAGAAGAATGGCGCAAGCACCCCGCCGATGCCAATGAGCAGTGGGTTATAAATATGCTGGAAAATGCCATTGGGGAATAAATATAAATTTCTCACCAGAGGCTAAAGCCTCTGGCTAATGATTTTTAAAAGCACCCTGAAGGGTGCTTGCCTATTCTAAATAGGTATAGAGAATGGTCTTAAAAAAACTAAAATACCCCTCAAAATAGGCGGGACAGCCTGCTTCAGCAGGCTTCGGAGAATGTAGGCGGGTGCTTTAGCACCTGCCGTAAATATCAAGCAACAAAATGTTTGGCTTGAATGGTTATATTGGTTATAATGAAAGCACAAAGATAAACGGTTAGAGGAATTTCACACATGGTTCACAGATTACACAAGACCCCTATCGCCATTATTGGGATGGCATCGGTCTTTCCACAAGCGATGAGTTTGCGCGAATTTTGGGATAACATCATCCTGAATAAAGATTGCATTGAAGATGTCCCGTCTTCGCGTTGGAATGTGGAAGAGTATTACGACCCCGACCCGAATGCCCCAGATAAGACCTATTCCAAGCGGGGCGGGTTCATCCCCGAAATTGATTTTGACCCGATGGAATTTGGCTTGCCCCCCAACATCTTAGAAGTGACCGATGTGTCGCAGATGTTGGGTTTGGTGGTAGCGCGGGATGCGCTAAATGATGCGGGTTATGGCGATGCCAGTGCCGAAATCCGTGATAAAACGGGGTGCGTATTGGGGGTCGGCGGTGGTCAAAAATTGATTATGGGCTTAAATGCCCGCTTGCAATATCCCGTGTGGCGTAAAGCACTCGCCAGTAGCGGGGTTGTGGGCGCTGATGCCGATAAAATCATCGAAAAAATCAAATCAGCTTACATCCGTTGGGAAGAAAACAGCTTCCCTGGGATGTTGGGCAATGTCATCGCAGGGCGCATCGCCAACCGCCTCGATTTGGGCGGGATGAATTGCGTGGTGGATGCGGCTTGTGCCAGTTCAATGGGTGCGATGAAACTGGCAATCAGCGACCTTGTTGAAGGTCGTAGCGATATGATGATTACGGGCGGTGTGGATACCGATAATTCGGTTTTTATGTATATGTGCTTCAGCAAAACACCCGCCTTTACCCCAGGCACCCATCCACGTCCATTTGATGTGACATCAGACGGCATGATGATTGGCGAAGGTGTGGGCATGATTGTCCTCAAACGCCTCGAAGATGCGGAACGCGATGGCGACAGAATATATGCTGTCATTCGTGGTGTGGGTGCATCCAGCGATGGGCGTTATAAGAGTATTTATGCCCCGCGTGGCGAAGGTCAAGAAAAAGCCTTAGACCGCGCCTATGAAGATGCAGGTATCTCCCCCGCAACCGTCAGCCTGATTGAAGCACATGGTACAGGTACGGCGGCGGGTGATATGGCAGAGACGACCACCATCGTCCGCTTCTTCAATAAGCATGTGGATTATCAACAAATCGGTAAGCGTGTGGCGTTGGGCAGTGTGAAATCACAAATTGGTCACACCAAAGCCGCGGCGGGTATTGCGGGTCTCATCAAAGCGGCGTTGGCATTGCATCATAAAATTTTGCCACCCACCACCAATGTCACCCAACCGAATCCCAAACTCGGACTCGACCAATCGCCATTATATGTGAATACCGAAACGCGCCCGTGGATTAGTGATGGTGCGCCTCGTCGGGCGGGGATTAGTTCCTTTGGCTTTGGCGGTACAAATTTTCATTTTGTGCTGGAAGAACATCGTCCTGACCATGATAAAGGCTATCGTCTGCATAAAAATGCAGAGACCATTTTATTCCATGCCCCCACCCCAGAAGCACTCATGGCGAAATTAGAACGCCATATCGCCCGTTTAGAAGGTGATGAGGCAGATGCACAATATTTGAATATGGTGCAATTCTCGCGTAATTTGAATATTCCTGCTGGTGATGCGCGGTTGGGGTTTGTGGCGGGTGATGCAAAAGAGGCGCTTGATTTGCTCCGCGCCGCGCATAAATTTATGAACACACAAGCCAACGCATCCGAATGGCAACATCCCAAAGGCATTTTCTATCGGCGTGAAGCCATGAATTTGGTCGGCAAAGTGGTGGCGCTGTTCAGTGGGCAAGGGGCGCAATATGTGGGTATGGGGCGCGAATTGACTTTCAATTTCCCCGCCATGCGCCAAAGTTTTGCCCATATTGACCGCTTGTTCCGCGAGAATAAATTGCCACTGGTGAGCGAT
>JALONZ010000460.1 GCA_025454675.1 Anaerolineae bacterium
CATGGCGCACAATTTTTTACTGTGCGTGAACCGCAATTTCAGGCAATGGTAGATGATTGGGTGGCGCAAGATGTGGTGCAAGTATGGGGATATGGCTTTAGCGATGGTAGTCTTGTGACTGCCCCAACCGATGGGCATCCGCGCTATATTACACGCGGGGGGATGAACGCGCTTGCCAAACATATTGCAACAGGCTTAAAAGATATTCGTTTGAATCATCGGATTGTCACCGCGACTCATGATGAACAAGGCTGGTTATTTCAGGATGAAAATGGCGACTTATATACCAGTAATGCCCTCATCATGACCCCACCCATGCCCCAAACCATTGAAATTTTGGAAGATGGTGCAACCTTTTTGCCCGCCGAACAAAAAGCGCAAATGGATGAATTACATTATGCACCATGCTTGACAGGCATCTTTTGGATAGACGGTGGACGGGTGACATTACCCGCACCTGGTGCCATTCAGCGGCGCACAGGTAACATCACATGGATAGCCGATAATCATCAAAAAGGCATTTCGCCAAATGGGATTGTGGTCACGGTTCAAGCCAGTGAAGAATATAGCACCCAACTGTGGGATGCGCCTGATGAACGCATATTGAATGCGCTTATCACCGATTTACGCATCTTTATGGATGAACGGGTGCATATCCGCGAGGCGCAACTCAAACGGTGGCGCTATTCACGCCCAGTCAACCCGCGTTCAGATTATTATATGGTCGTCCCCATCGAAAATCCCCTCATTTTGGCGGGGGATTGTTTTGCCAATGCGCGTGTGGAAGGCGCGGTTTTATCCGGATTGCACGCGGGTGAGACAATGCTCAAACTCATGAAAAAATAAGGGATACATTATCTGACATTCAGATAATCATTACCTCCCCTTCATTTGTTATTGATAACATGACGCTCTTTATAGATTCTATTGGGAGCGTTTTTTGTTTATGCTGAAACATATAAGACGATATGTGTGGGTTATTCCCACATTATTTATGGCGATTTTCATTGGCGGGTTTGTTTGGTTAGCCACACCCGTTGGCGCATCGATGCCCCAAGCAGTTGATGCCATGCAATCAAATAGACTGGTGACAGTGACACAAGACACCTATTTGGTATTTAGCCCTGCCGATGAAATGCCCACTGTTGGGTTCATTGTTTATCCGGGTGCAAAAGTCCCACCCGAAGCATATGCACCGATTGCATCTGCCATTGCGGATGAGGGATATTTGGTTGTGATTGTCCCCATGCCCCTGAATTTTGCCATTTTTAATATCACCGCCGCCGATGGTGTGATTGCCCAATTCCCCAATATTCAAACATGGGCAATTGGTGGGCATTCACTTGGCGGGGCGATGTCGGCGTGGTATGCCTATGATAACCCCGACCAATTTGCTGGGTTGGTGTTATGGGCATCTTATCCTGATGCAAGCCGAAGCCTTGCTGATAGTGACCTGAAAGTCGTTTCGATTTATGGTGAATTAGACGGATTAGCCACCCCAGAAATGGTGCGCGGTTCGGGGGCATTTTTGCCAGAAGATGCGACATTTGTCGAAATTATGGGTGGAAATCACGCCAATTTTGGCTGGTATGGCGACCAACCTGGCGATAACCCCGCCACCATTAGCCGTGAATCACAAACCGACCAAATTGTGGATGCAACAGTCAAGTTGCTTAAAAAGTTATCTTGATGATGCTGATATGTATCAGTGGACGACATACGCGCTTGGCGCTTAGTCGTCCATTACAGCGACTCAACTTTTAGGGGAGAATGACAGATTTTGAGGGGTGTGATATATCAAGCCCACATATGTCCGCCACAAAAAGATATGGATTCACTGAGAAAATTGCATTTTTTGCAGACTCTTTGCTATAATCTAATCATCGTTAGATTCTTTTTGACTTTGGAGACTAAAATTATGGTTACTGCGTTAGATACAGTTTTGGGTGTCAATTTTGAACTCACAGAAGAACAAAAACAATTACAAAAAATGGCGCGGGATTTTGCCACCAAAGAAATTATTCCTGTCGCAGAACATTATGACCGTGATGCCATCTTCCCAAGAGATATTTTTGAGAAAGCGCGTAAAATTGGTTTAGCCAATATGAACATCCCCGAAGCCTATGGTGGTGTGGGTGCAACTGTGTTTGAAGAATGCCTCGTCAGCGAAGAAATGGCGTATGGCTGTTCTGGGATTAGCACCAGTGTTGGGACAAATGGCTTGGGCGCACTTCCCATTATTTTGGGCGCGAGTGAAGCTCAAAAAGAATATTGGTTGGGTGAACGCCTGTGTGATAATGGCGAATTTGTGTCGTATGGTGTGACCGAAGCGGCGGCTGGCTCGAATGTGGTGGGGATTCAAACCCGTGCCGAGAAAAAAGGCGCTCATTATGTGATTAACGGGTCAAAGACCTTCATCACCAATGCAACTTATGCCAATTTCTTCACCGTATTTGCCAAAACCGACCCCAGCGCAGGGCATCGTGGCATGACCGCCTTCATCATTGACCGCAACACGCCTGGCGTGAGTGTGGGCAAGAAATTTGATAAATTGGGGCAACGTGCTTCTGATACGGCTGAAATCGTGTTTGAAAATGTGGAAGTGCCAGCAGAAAACATGATTGGCAAAGAGGGCAGTGGTTTCTATTTGGCGATGAAAGTATTCGATTATAGCCGTCCGGGTGTGGCGGCGGGCGCACTGGGTTTGCAACGGCGTGCCTTAGAAGAATCGGTCAAATATGCGCGTGAACGTGAAGCCTTTGGTCAACCGATTTATCAACACCAAGCCATTGGTCACAAAATTGCGGATATGGCGATTAATTATGAAGCCGCACGTTTGTTGGTTTGGCAAGCGGCTTGGGCAGTTGACCATGGTGTGATTAACCCACGTCTTGCCGCGTATGCCAAAGCCTTTGCCGCCGATATGGCAACCAAAGCCGCTGTGGATGCCGTGCAAGTGTTTGGTGGGTATGGCTTCATGAAAGAATATCCCGTCGAAAAATTGCTCCGTGATGTGAAAATCTTCCAAATTTATGAAGGCACAAGCGAAATTCAACGCAATATCATCGTGCGTGAACTGTTCAAATAAGCCACGCACGATATATCAAGCAAAATCTGATTTGTTCGTAGGGGCTTGCCATGTGTAGGGGCTTGCCATGGCAAGCCCCTAC
>JALONZ010000461.1 GCA_025454675.1 Anaerolineae bacterium
ATGCCAACTGGCGATATTGATATGATTATCTGCCATCAATGTCCCCACTTTGCCAATCACACCCGGTTGGTCATAACTGCCCATCACCACCAAATGCCCTTCGGGGACAAAATTCATCCGATATTCGTTAATTTGCATGATATGGGGTTCTTTGGCATCCAGCAATGTGCCACTCATAACAATTTCTTCGTTATCATCCAAAATGACACGACAACTGACCAAATTGGCATAATCGCCAACAGGCAAATCTTTCACTTGCGCCACCTGAATCCCGCGTTCAATCGCCAACACAGGCGCATTGATATAACTCACTTTTTCACCCAAAATCGGGTGTAATATGCCCTTCAAAATGGCAACCGTAATCGGTTTGATGAGTCCACTCACATCCTCACCGCGTAAATCCACCCCAACCCATTTAATCGGTGTCCGTGCCAACACATGAAACAACCGACCAATCCGTTCCGCGAGGAGCAAATAGGGGCGAATCCGTTCATAATCAATACCGGGTAAAAAGGGCAAGTTCACCACATTGCGGTAATCTGTCCCGCGCAACGCATCCACCACCTGCTGAACAATTTGTGTAGATAAATCTTGGGTGGCTTCGATGGTATTTTCGGCGATATGCGGGGTATGAATCACACCATCCAGATTAATCAATGGGCTATTATATGGCGGTTCATCCGGATACACATCCACCGCAACACCCGCCAAATGTCCACTTTTCACACCATCAGCCACCGCAGTTTCATCCCACACTTTGCCGAATGCCGTGTTAATCAGATATGCGCCCGCTTTCATCTGTTTGATACGTTCCCCATCAATCATCCGCAGGGTTTCTTTGGTGGGAGGCACATGCAACGTGATAAAATCGCTTCGTGATAGCAAATCGCGCAAGCCCATTAAAATCACCCGTTTATCTGCCAGTTGGTCTTCACGCACATAGGGGTCACTGGCGATGACTTTCATCCCAAACCCCAATGCCATTTGCGCCACCACCTGACCCACACGCCCCAAGCCAATAATACCCAACGTTTTGCCGTGTAATTGCCGTCCCGCCTGACGTTTGCGGTCGAGTAGCCAAAAACCCGCTTTCATGCTATTATGGGCTTCAATCAAGCGCCGACTGAGCGCCAACATCAACACCATCGTATGCTCGGCGGCGGCAACCGCGCTAACACCGGGCGTATTCATGACAATCACACCGCGTTTTGTGGCGGCTTCAATATCAATCCCGCTCAAGCCTGCGGTGGGTCTGCCCACCACTTTCAGATGAGGCGCATCATCCAATAAATCGGCATCCACTTGCACATCATCGCGCACGATGAGCGCATTAGCTTCTTTGAGTGCTTCACGCAACGCGCCAACGGTAGGCGAAACTTGTTGAATGGTCACATCAGGCGCATTTTTAAGCGATACAAGGCTTTCATCGGTTAAATCGGTGGCGATAACAATGTGATAGGTCATGATTATTTCCCCTGTAAATGTGCCAAAACATCATTCAGGTTATTAAAGATGTGCGGGGTAATGTGTTTGAATGCTTCTGGTGTGCTATGCGATAAATCTGGCACAGCGAAGCAAGTCATACCCGCCGCAACCGCCGCCTTAGACCCATTTGGGCTATCTTCCAATGCCAAACAGCGTTTTGGGTCTACACCCAAGCGTTCCGCCGCCCGCAAATACACATACGGGTCGGGCTTGCCACTAATTTCATCATCGCCCGTACAGCGCACCGTAAAAATATCGCCCCACCCTTGCGATTCGAGGGTCACATTGATGATATTGATGGATGAATTGGATGCAATGGCGTGCGGGATATTATTTTGAATCACATAATCAATCATGGCTTGTGCGCCAGGGTTGGGCTTCACCACTTTAGGGATAAGTTTGAGCATCCGCCCTTCTAATTCCGCGACCAACTCGGCAACCGTTTCTGGCAAATTATACACATCCTTCAATTTCGCCAAAAATTGGTCTACGCGCATCCCCACGATAGACTCGCGCACCTCTTCGCTATACACAAATCCCCTATCGGTAATCATCTCATCTTCGGCTTGATACCAAACGATTTCAGAATCTACCAATAGCCCATCCATATCAAAAATAATCGCGTCAAATGTCATGCGTTGTCATCCTTGTTAAATTCATGCAAAAATGCGTGTTCCAAATCTGTATTGGTGAAAGTCAGACCTTGTTCCAGTGCCAATCGAATACCGCGTTCATAAACCGCTTGGTGGGGTGTGCCTTTCACGCGCATATACCCACCATAACCCGATGAAATGGGCAAAATGGGCGCGATGCTGGGGCTGTGGATGAAGGCTTCGGATTCGGTCAACACTTTTTGACGTGCCACGACCCCGCCAAATCCCACAAATAAATCCACCACATTGCGCGTGGCAAGGTCAGATGAGCCATCGCCCACCATCAAACGCCGTCCGTGTAACTGATGGGCTAAATCTTCGATGATATACGGTTTACCACTGCTCACCGTGAGCGGACCCTCATTATAATCCAGATAAGTATGTCGATTTTGCGTTTGGGGTTCATGATATTTCCACCATTCCCCCGAAAGTTCGTTATATTCCAACTCAACCGCGCGGATGCGTTCTTGGGGGATGCCCAACCGCTTGCCAAAACCTTTAACAGGTTCTGCCAATCCGCCACTGATGATAAATACCGTCTTACCCAAAAATTTGAGTGCCTCTAAGACCTCAATCACATCAGGGACGAGCGTTTCCCAATAGCGTTCTTCAACCGCTTTCAATTCGCCGCGTGTGGGGCGTATGGCTTGCAGACGTTTGCCATACACCTCTTGCAAATCGAGTTCGCCATCCATCGCTTTTTGCGTCAATAACCCCACCCGCCATTCTTTGCCCTTGAGCTTTGCCAATTCATCAATGCCTTCAATGGTCGAAAGGGTGCTATCACAATCGAAAAAAATCAAATCAAAACTAGCCCAACGGACATCCTGTGTCATATACCGAATTTTCTACTCTCTCTCTACATCCACATTCATGGACATGTTGATTATAATGGGTTATAACATCATGTGTAGGGCAACATATAACCAACTGGAGTTTTTATATGACCGACCCCAATTTGGGCTTAACCGAACACGAAGCACAAACCCGCCGCGCCAATGGACAAGGCAATAATGCCAAAATCCAAACAGCAATCTCATCAATGTGATTTTATTCGTCATCGGCGCGGTGATGATTGCCATCGGCAGATGGGGCGATGCGTTTGTCAGTGTGGGCTTAATTGCGCTGAATGTGGTGATTGGGGTCTTTCAGGAAATCCGCGCCAAACGTCAATTGGATGCAATTGCGTTGCTCACCCGCCCAAAAATCACCATCGTGCGTGATGGTGAAGCCCGTCAAGCCGACCCATCCGAAATTGTGCTGGGTGATATCATCGTGGCAGATACAGGCGACCAAATTGTCGTGGATGGTGTGCTGGTGAGCGATACCAAACTGGAACTGGATGAATCGCAACTCACAGGCGAATCTGACCTCATCCCCAAAACCATCGGACAAGAGGTCTTTTCGGGGAGTTTTGTCGTGAGTGGCAAAGGGCGCTATGAAGCGACCAAAGTGGGTAAAGAGAGTTTCGCCAACAAATTAACCGCCCAAGCCAAATCATTCCGTGTGACCAAAACACCCCTCCAGCGCGAAGTAGATTTAGTCATCCGCATTTTGATGATGTTGGCGCTGTTCATCGGCTTTTTGTTATTCGCATCTGCCCTGCTATCCGCCGTACCCGTCATGCGGACGGTGCAAATGGCGGCGGTCGTGGCGGGACTCGTCCCCAACGGCTTATTCTTCATGGTCATCGTGGCGTATGCGTTGGGTGCGTTGCGGATTGTGCAACAAGGCATTTTGGTGCAACAATCCAATTCGGTGGAATCATTGAGCAATGTGTCGGTTTTATGTGTGGATAAAACAGGCACCCTCACCGCCAATAAAATTCATTATGAGGATGTTCGCCCACTCAAATTGGATAAAGACCAAATTCAATGGCTTTTGGGCAATTTTGCCCATAGCGCCAGCGTCACCAACCGCACATCAGACGCGATTATCGCAGGGCTAAACGGCGAAAATCTTGCCCCTGTGGATGAAATCCCCTTTTCATCTGCCCGCAAATGGAGCGCACTCGCCTTCGATAACGATAAGATGCGCGGGGTGTATGTGTTGGGTGCAATCGAAATGCTCATGCCACATCTGCCCAAAGATACCGATTTATCATCCCATATAAATGACTGGTCAGAACAAGGCTTGCGCGTGTTGCTATTTGCCTATAACCCGAATACGACCAAATTACATGATTCACTGGATAATGCAGGCTTGCCCACCTTAGAACCGCTCGCCATCGTCAGTTTTAGCGATGAATTACGCCCCAATCTAAAAGAAACCCTGAAGGGCTTCATCAATGCGGGTGTGGCGCTCAAGGTTATCTCTGGGGATAATCCGCAAACCGTATCCGCACTGGCAAAACAAGCAGGCTTCCCGCCTGATTTCAAATCGGTATCTGGCACAGACCTCGCGGCGATGGACAAAGCCCACTTTGAACAAACTGTCGCCGAAACCACCGTGTTCGGACGCATCACGCCTGAGCAAAAAGAACAAATTGTAGATGCACTCAAATCTCAGGGACATTATGTGGCAATGATTGGTGACGGCGTGAATGATGTGTTATCGCTCAAAAAGGCAAATTTGGGCATCGCCATGCAAAGCGGGAGCGCCGCCACACGCGGGGTCGCCGATATGGTGCTGTTGAACGATTCATTTGGTGCGTTACCACCCGCATTTTTAGAGGGGCAACGCATCATCAATGGGATGCAAGATATTTTGCGCTTATTCCTCACCCGCGCCTTATATGCCGCCTTGCTCATCATGGCGACCAGCATCGTGGGAATGGGTTTTCCCTTCGTACCCAAACACGCCTCGCTCATCGCCTTTTTGACGGTTGGCATCCCCACCTTTGCACT
>JALONZ010000462.1 GCA_025454675.1 Anaerolineae bacterium
TTTGTGCTTCTTCAACCATCGGCTTAGAAGCATCTAAACCAACTAACTCACCCCCACTTTCAAGTAAAATTCTAGAGAGTACACCTGTCCCACAACCCACATCAAGGACTTTATTACCTTCAGCAAACGTCATGGCAGAAGAAATATCACCAATCCAAGCATCTCTTTCAATATCTGTCATTCCATGCCCTGCTTCACTCTCATATTTATCTGCCTGAGCATATATGGAGTTGATTTTCGCTTGTAGATCTTTATCTGTTCCCATATTTTCCACCCATATAGTTTATAAATCATCCGTTACTTGTTTATCGTGCTTATGACTCTATTCCGATTTGAGCGCCAAAACAGGTGGCATCCGCGAGGCACGCAACGCGGGATATGTCCCCGCCACCACGCCGACCATCGTCGCCAAGACCAATGCAAATAAAATGAGTTCCGATGGGATGACCATCAAATTCCCGCCAATCTGCGACACATCCAACGGCAAAAACATCATCCCAGAATCACCTGTTTGTGATAAACTGGCATTCGCCACCGCCTGATTAATCACATTCTGCAAAAATAGCGCCGTACCGACCCCCGTCACCCCACCGACAAATCCCACCAACCCCGCTTCAATGAGAAATATCGTCAACACATCGCGGTCAGTCGCGCCAATGGCTTTCATCAGCCCAATTTCTTTCGTGCGCTCCAAAATTGCCATCGTCATGGTATTCGCCACACCAAACGCCGCCACAAGGAGCGCAACCCCTCCAACACCACCCAACATCAGGCGCATTGTGCCAAAAAAGCTATTCAGCCCGTTCAAAAATTCGCCCATACCACCCGTTTGAAAACCCATTTTTTTGATGGCACTCGATACATCATTGGTCACATCCCGATTTTTGGCACGGACTTTGACATTTTCATACACAAATTTTTTAGGGTCTAATGGTGAGCCAGAATACCATTCGTTGTAACTAATCACATCTTGAATCGGCAAATACACCGAATAATCATAATTGCCACCCGCCTGAATGATGCCGACTACGGTTAATTTTTCGCGTTTTGTCACCACCCCTTCGGGGTCATACCGTTCTAAGACCAATGTGAGCGGTTCGGTGAGCAAATCAATTTCAACAGGTGTCCATTCGGTGGCATTCGGGTCATAAAAATTTTGACTAACCGCTTTACCCACGATAATTTCGCCCGCTTTTTCGGGGAATCTGCCCGATTCTAATGTGATGCCCATATATGGTAATAGGCGCGGGTCTATGCCTTGTGTCCATGCCCCGCCATAATATTTTCCCACCGACAAATACCCGCTTTGCAAGCCGATGGTGGGGATAACCGCCGCAACACCCTCAATTTTCCAAAAACTATTGACGGTTGCGATATTGAGTTTGGGTGCATCTTCGGGGTTTCCCTGAAAATTCCAATTGAGATACACATCAATTTCAGTGAGGGTGGCATCACTCCCGATGCCCGCCTCTGCCACTTGTTGCAACCCAATCGTGAGCGCAATCAACAAAATAACGGCGGCAGTCCCCACCAATACGCCGCCTGCGGTCATGGCAAGTCGCGCCCGCGCCCGTAATAAATTGCCGATTGCCAATTGCGATAATTCATAAAACATCGTATTAACTCCCTAATCCCAACATGCCTAAGATGAAGCGTCCCAGCACATTATTATCCGTTTCTTCTTCGGTGGGTGGTTCGATGGGTGTCGGCGGATTGGGGCAACCCGTCGGGTCTACACCAAAACCCGTATCGCCTTCATCTGGACAGGCATCAAATTCATCTGGCACAAAGTCGAAATCGCGGTCTTCGGGCATAGGTGGTGCTTCGTTCACTTGCACCTCATACACATATTCCAATTCGCGCGGGGTGTTCAATTCATCCACATAATTAAAGGTGACAATAATTTTCATCGTACCCGCTTCAGTTGGATTGACCGCCGATGCAATATTCAAGGTCGCATCTTTGGCGATGACACCCGGTGTAAATTCCGATACATCCACCACTTCCCCACCTTCTGCGCGGATGGTGATAGACGGAATTTCGACATTTTTCGCGCCAATATTTTTAATCGCCATGCCCAATGAGATGAACGACCCAATATCCGCCGATTCGGGGATGGGCGGGTCTATGGTGATTTGCAATTTTGGCGGACTAATCACAATCAGGCTAATCCGCAAATTGGCTTGCACAGGGTCGGTTTTGGTCGGTGTGCGATAGCGCAACGTGACAGGCAAACTATACACACCACTGCTTGTCGTACCATTCACGATGAAATTTTGGGTCAGTTCTACTGTGCCATCCTTTTCGATTCGCCCAACATACAATGTCCCGCCCGTTTCCAATGGCGCGAATATCGTACTGGGTGTGGTCGAACTGCCCGACCCGCTCCCACTACCGCCACCATCGCTTGGTGCATCCACTGTAGCGAATGTGACGAATAATTCATCCGCGCCCACATCACCAACATTACTTAATGTGAGGTTGAGCGTAAATCTATCGCCCGGTCTCAAGACATCAGACCCCACATCATACGCGCTGACCAGCAAAGATGGTTCGCTTGGGATGCTGGCGATGATGGTCATGGTGAAACTGGTCTCAATTTTCTTCTCTTCACCCTTGTGAATATATGACAATGACAAAGTTTGTGCCTGAACACCCGCTTTGGCATCGGTAGCAATAATTAAGGGCATGACAAAATTGGCTGTCCCACCTGCTTCTAAATCGCCATATGAGAAGGTATCGCCTTGTGAACCGGGCAATAACACCCCACCACTATTCACTTTGAGCATCAATTGACGCGCCACACCTGTCCCTGTGTTGGTAATTAATACCTCCACCGATACTGCTTCACCCGCGCGGGCTTGATTGGGCGTGACCATATACCGCGCCAACATCAATTGCGGGGCGCTATTATCTTCGGCAACCGTCACGCTTAATGTCGCTTTGGATGTGTAATTATTGCCATATTGGTCACGGTAGACGATGTTAATTGGCACATTCAACGCGCCACCTGTCGCATTAGACGCGACCAACACGCCTAATGTCCCTGTCGCTAATGAATTGGGTGCTAAATCGGGCAAAAAGGCGTTGGCTTGACCGGGCGCGGGCGAAATACTCGTTCCTGCTTCAATGGCAACCGAAATACCTTGCGCCACCCGACTCCC
>JALONZ010000463.1 GCA_025454675.1 Anaerolineae bacterium
TTTATCTGGTCGAATCGGGCGGGGCAAACCTCCCCCATCAAGCCGATATATTCGTCCCTGGCGGCAAAGGATTTTGCAATCAGGCGCGAATGAGTGGCGCAGGCATCCCACAAATTTCGCTGGTATTTGGCAATAGCACGGCTGGCGGGGCATATGTCCCTGGTCTATCCGATTTCACCATTTTCGTCCGTAATAAGGCGATGGCATTCTTAGGTGGTCCGCCACTGGTCAAGATGGCAACAGGTGAAGAGGTGGAAGAGGACGCGCTCGGCGGAACAGATATGCACGCCCGCGTATCGGGGTTGGTAGATTATGTCGCCGAAGATGATGCCGATGCGGTACGCATTGGGCGCGAAATTGTCGGTCGGCTCAATTGGCGCAAATTCTCCCCCGCCGATTTACGCGCACCTGAACCCCCAGCCTATGACCCTGATGAATTGTTAGGCATTGTGCCGATTGATACCATTCGCAAGCCACTGGATATGCGCGAAGTGATTGCCCGCATCGTAGATGGCTCGCGCTTTTTTGAGTTCAAACCCGATTATGGGAGTACATTGGTTTGTGGACATGCCCATATCAATGGTTATCCGGTCGGCATTTTGGCAAATAACGGCATTTTATTCTCCGAAAGCGCCCAAAAAGCCGCCCAATTCATCCAACTGTGCAATCATAGCCGAACACCATTGGTCTATTTCCAAAATATCACGGGTTTTATGGTTGGGCAAAAATATGAAGAGGGTGGCATCATCAAACACGGTAGCCTGATGATTAACGCCGTTGCCAATAGCACCGTACCCCAATTCACCGTGTTAATCGGTGGCGCATATGGCGCAGGTTATTATGCGATGTGTGGTCGCCCATATGACCCGCGCCTACTTTTTGCGTGGGTTACAAGTCGGACAGCCGTCATGGGTGCGGAACAAGCCGCTGGCGTGTTGGGAATTGTGCAAGAATCATCCGCCAAAAGCAAAGGTGAAGTGGCAGACCCGCAACAAATCGAATTTATGAAAATGATGGTGCGCCAAAAATTTGAAGAAGAATCCGACCCCTATTTCGGCACGGCGCGGTTATGGGATGACGGCTTAATTGACCCGCGTGATACCCGTATGGCGCTTACCGTTGGGCTTTCGATGAGTTATAACCGCGATTGGGCGAGTGAAGGCGCTCCCCGCTACGGCAATTTTAGGATGTGAGGCAATATGACCAACCCAATGCACGAAGCGAATCGTATTTCGTGGAACAGGGCAACCGCCCAACATCATACCCACCGTCCCGACCTCATCGAAAAATATCGCGCGGGTTGGAATAATTTGTATCCCGAAGAAATGGCGCTTTTGGGTGATATAAAAGGCAAAAACCTCGTTCATTTGCAATGTAATGATGGTCAAGATACCCTCAGCATCGCCAAACATTTGGGCGCAATCGTGACAGGTGTGGATATTAGCGACACCGCCATCGAATTCGCCAAACGCCTATCCACAGAAGCCAATATCCCCGCCACATTCATCCGTAGCGATTTGTTCGCATGGTTTGAATCGAATGCCACTGAATATGATGTCGTATTCACCTCATACGGGGCATTAGGCTGGTTATCGGATATTAAAACATGGGGGCAAGGTGTGGCAAAAAGCCTCAAATCGGGCGGACATTTTGCCATGATGGAATTTCACCCGTTCATGACCATGCACATCAGTCCCGATGATGCGAATGGTGAATGGGTTCTCAGTTCCGATTATATGGGTGGCAAACCGATTATTGAAGAATGGGGTGTTGGGGATTATGTCGGCGAGGCAGGCACTACCCGCGATGAAGCGATTGCGCGGGGTACATTCCAAAACCCAGACCCGTCCTACGAATTTGCGTGGGGTGTGGCGGATATTGTCACCGCATTATTAGAGGCAGGTCTAACCGTCACCCACCTACAAGAATTTCCGTATTGCAACGGTTGGCGACCCTTTGAAAATATGCGTCAAGATGATGGTTATCGCAATTATCCACCAGAAAATATGCCCCAAAATATCCCATTGATGTTGGGGATTCGCGCCATTAAGCGATAAAATAGAGAGATACACTATTTTGTACAGGGCATCATTTTTTTGATGCCCCTAATTAATTAAACAATTGATAATTTTGAGGAGTGATGTGAAAAATGGTTTTAGCACCGGATGCACGCATGAATTTATATAACCCATTTACGCCAGAACACGAGATGTTCCGCAAATCGGTGCGGAATTTTGTGGAGAAAGAAATCGTCCCACATATTGAAGCGTGGGAAGAAGCCGAAATCGCGCCATTGCACGAATTATTCAAAAAAATGGGCAATTTGGGCTTTTTGGGGCTGAATTATCCCGAAGAATATGGCGGGGCTGGCGCAGATATTTGGTATACAGTCGTCTTAGCAGAAGAACTGGCACGCTGTGGTGCGGCGGGCATCCCCATGGCGACCTTCGTCCAAACCGATATGGCGACCCCTGCCCTTGCCAAACACGGGTCAGATGAACTGAAACGCAAATACCTCATGCCTGCTATTAAAGGCGATATGGTGTGCGCGATTGCCGTCAGCGAACCCGATGCAGGCTCAGATGTGGCATCCATCCGCACCCGCGCAGACCGCGATGGTGATGAATATGTCATCAATGGGAGCAAATTGTATATCACCAATGGCACACAAGCCGATTGGTTATGTTTATTGGCGCGGACATCCCCCGATAATGGCTATCAAGGCATGTCGTTGATTGTCGTCCCAACCAATTTGGCAGGCTTCACCGTCAGTAAAAAATTGAAAAAATTAGGCAATCACAGCAGTGATACGGCGCTTTTGACCTTTGAAGATGTGCGCGTGCCTGTATCAAATCGCATTGGTGATGAAGGCATGGGCTTTTATTATCAGATGGAACAATTCCAAGTGGAGCGATTGGTCGGGGCATTAGGCGGCGTTGCAGGCGCGGAGTATTTCATCCGCAAAACGATTCAATATACCCAAGAACGCAAGGCATTTGGCAAGCCCCTCATCGCCAACCAATGGATTCAATTCAAACTGAGCGAATTGCTCACCGAAGTGGAGGCGGCGCGTCAACTGAATTATTATTGCGCCAGTTTAGCCGAATCGGGCGCGGATAATATGGTCGTGACCAAAATCGCGTCTATGTGCAAACTCAAAGCGCGGATACCTGCTTACAATTTTATGGTGGTATGGGTTATATGGAAGAAACACCCATTTCACGCTATTTCCGTGATGCTCGCCTCACATCCATCGGTGGCGGGGCGGATGAAGTGATGATGGGTATCATCGCCAAAATGGAAAATATGAATCCACGCTGATGAAAGGAGACATGATGTCACCACAAGAATTACTCGAACATGCAAAAACACATGGCACACCTATCATAGAGGGTCATCAAGCCACATTCATCTGGGAAGGCGAAAAAGCCCCCTATTTGCTGGGTGATTTTAATAATTGGGGCAATTGGGGGCAACCCGCGCACGAATTAGAACAACTCGCGCCCAATATTTGGGGCATTACCCTCACCTTTGAGCCAGATGCCCTCATGGAATATGTGTATATGGATGACCTCAGCGACAATAAGACACGGCGTTATGACCCACTCAATAAAAAACGTCGCTATCCAAATGGGGCGGGCAAATTTAATAATGTGGTATTCATGCCAAAGGCAAAATTGACCAAACTCACAAAAGTCAAAAAAGATGTCCCACGCGGAACAGTCACACACCATGTTTTAGAAGGGCTTGCAGGCTTTTTGGTAGATGACACCCGCGATGTGTGGTTATATCAACCCAATACAGATGAGCCGGTGCCATTAGTGGTGAATTATGATGGGTGGCAATTCAAAAATTTGGTCAAAGTGATAGAGATTGTAGACAACCTCATCGCGCAGAAAAAAATGCGCCCTATCGCCCTCGCATTAATTGATAGTGGCAAAAAAGCCCGTTTCATTGAATATAATTGCGGTGAAGCAACCCTCGAACTGGTTATGGGGTTATTGTTGCCCCTTGCCCAACAACACCTCAAATTATTAGAC
>JALONZ010000016.1 GCA_025454675.1 Anaerolineae bacterium
TTCAAAATATACCCCATTTGGTAGAGGAAGGGAGTAGGGGCTTGCCATGGCAAGCCCCAACAATTACCCATAGGAGGCTAGGAGTGGGGATAAAAACTTATTTTATCGGCAGGTAATGGCTTCGCCAACGATGCCCAATGCTTCGGCAATTAAGCCAACCACAGGTGTGACCACATCTTTGAAGATGGGCAATTCGCACCATAATTTGGCGGTGTCAATAATGACCAAGCCAATCACAGACGCACAACAACAAAATAGGAGCAACCCCGCGCATCCAATCACCACCCAACGCCATGTGCTGGGGGTTTCTTCTTCACGCACGGCATACGGGTCATAATCAAATCCGGGCGGATTTTGATTATAATCGGGTGCTTGTTGGTCATAACCCGCATCATAGGTATTTGGTGCAGGTGGGACTTGCCCTTGTTGATAATAATTCGGTTGCCCGCCAACCGGTTGCCCATATTGTTGGGGTGGGGGCGCATATTGATTTGGCGGTTGTTGGGGCGGTGGCGCATATTGATTGGGTGGTTGCTGGGGTTGCGAATATTGTGGCGGTTGCTGGGGTGGTGGCGCATATGGACTGGGTGGTTGTTGGGGTTGCGAATATTGTGGCGGTTGTTGAACCGATTGTTGCGGACGCATCACATCATAGGTCAATGTGACCGTCTCCCCCAAACCAATCATATCACCACGATTTAACGCACGGCTTCCTGTTAGGCGTTGCCCGTTGATGAATGTGCCGTTGGTAGACCCTAAATCTTCTAGGTTATAACCATCTGTCCCACGAGTGATACGTAAATGATGCCGACTCACTTCGGGGTCATTAATGGTGATGTCATTTGTAATATCGCGTCCGAGTGTGATGACATCTTTGTTCAGTTCAAAGACCTGATTGGGCTGAGGTCCTCTGCGGACGATGAAGCGAAAACTATCGTTGTTTTGTATCATCTACATACGCTCCTAAATTAACGCTCAAATAACCCATTATTTGAGTGGTAAGCCTGCATCATAACTTCAAAATATAAACCGACTAACCTATTCTGTCAAATGAAATAGGTGATTATGATATTTTGTTATATTGTAGCGCATTTATGCAGGGTTTGCATAAGATTTTTTCAAGCCAGTTTACGTTGTATCTGCTAACGTCCATCAAAAAAATGATGCTGTAGGGCAAAGGCAACCGCTTCGGTGCGCGTGTTCACATTGAGCTTAACCAAAATATTGCTGACATGGAACTTGACAGTAGATTGGGTAATGACTAATTTTTCGGCGATTTCTTGGTTGGTCATACCCGCGGTCATCAATTTTAAGACCGCATTTTCGCGTTCCGATAGCGGGTTATCGCTGGTGGATTTGAGCAGGCTTTGAATCATTTTTTTGTCGAATTTGCCACTATCCTGCATCGCATCCAAAATTGCACGTTCAATATCTTCGGGTGTGGCATCTTTTAATAAATATCCCACAGCCCCTGCTTTTAAGGCGCTATGCACCACATAATCATCCTTAAAACTGGTGAGTGCGATAATCCGAATGGATGGATTTTCCAGCAAAATCCGCCGTGTGGCTTCGACACCGTCCATCGTTTGCATCTTTATATCCATCAAAATTACATCGGGTGGGTTTTCTTTGCAAAACGCCACCGCCTCATCACCGGTTGCGGCTTCACCGATAAATTCAATATTATCGGTATTCTCTAGGAACATTCTAAGTCCCGCACGTACCATCGTATGGTCATCGACAATCAAGACGTGAATCGCGGAGTTCATCATATAATATCCCATGCTACATAAACAGATGTCCCTTGTGCGGGATGACTTTTGAGGTGAAAAACAGCTTTAAGGTCTTGTGCGCGTTCTTGCATAATTTTTAACCCAAAATGTGTGCCACTTGGCATACGATTCACATCAAATCCAATCCCATTATCATGAATTTTAAGCATCACAGTAGACTGATTTTTTTCTAGGACGATGTGTATTTTAGTCGCTTTGGCGTGTTTAGCAATATTGTTAAGTGCTTCTTGGGCAATTCGATAAAACGCATGACGCACCGCCACAGGCAAAATAATGCGCTCATCCATCGTCAATTCTGGCATAATCCCATGTCGCCCCACATATGAATCGCATAATTGCTTCAGTAATTGGGGCAGGTTGGTTTGCTCGATGGCTTTGGGGCGCAATTCGAGTAACAGCATCCGCATATCGGCAATTGCCCCGCGTGTGAGTTGTTGTAATTTGAGCAACCCATCTGGCACTTGTTCTGGTTTCTTATTGTATATCACCACCAATGATGCCGCCATAATACTTGCCGAAAATAAGGTTTGGGTAACGGCATCATGTAATTCGCGGGCTAGGTGTTGTCGCTCTTCTTCTCTGCCTTCTGCCACCCGTTGTTCAATTTGTTGGCTGATGGCTTCAAGTTCTTTTTCGGTACGTTCTCGCTCGGCTATATCATTTTTCAGTTTTTCATTGACCAAACGCAACGTCTCATTGATTTGTTCCAATTCGATGCGTTTGTTACGTAAAACCAACCAAAACGCGCCCCCTGTCACAAAAACAAACAGAGTACCTTTTAATGTTTGAAAAATGGATAATTCATAGACTGATTTTGATATGAATAATTGTAAAAAATTATCACTGGTAAAAATCCAAGTCAGCCCAACAATGATATAAATACCACTGAGCCAAATCTCGAATGGAATTACACTGTTTTTGGATGGCATATTCATCCCCCAATCTTTATGATTTTATTAAATTATAGGTCTATTTGTGCAAACCAGTAAGACCATCTTTGCATCTCTAGGACTGTTGGGCTAATATATCCCATAAATCGGGTCTATTCAAAAGGCGCACAATATGAGTTTTGATAATCTGGTTGGACAATCTTTAGGACAATATCAACTTTTGGAACTACTCGGTGTGGGGGGGATGGGTGCTGTATTTCGCGCCTATCAACCAAATTTGCAACGCGAAGTTGCTATAAAAGTGTTAACCTCCACATTGGCAACCGACCCCGATTATATGGCACGCTTCACCCGTGAGGCGACCACATCCGCATCACTGGAACACCCGCATATCGTCCCTGTTTATGATTTTGGGGCGGATAAGGGGGTGAGTTATGTGGCAATGCGCCTCCTCACAGGCGGGTCATTAGAAGAACGCCTCGCGCAACGTTTTGCAGATAATATGCCCTTACCAGCCCCCAGCGAAGTGATTGAACTATTGCGCCAACTCGCCAGCGCCCTCGATTATGCCCATAGTAAAGGTGTGGTGCATCGGGATATTAAACCGAGTAACATCATGTTCGATAATCGGGGAAGCGCGTTTATTGTGGATTTTGGCATTGCCAAATTAACCAATAGCACCACGGGGTTAACGGGTACAGGCATGGTGATGGGTACACCGTCTTATATGCCACCCGAACAATGGAAAAATGAAGGAGTGAACGCCCAATCTGACCAATATGCCCTTGCCGCCGTGATTTATGCCATGTTGGTGGGCAAACCGCCGTTTCAAGCACCAACACCTTATGCCCTGATGAATATGCACCTGAATGAGATGCCAACGCCTGTGCATCAATCCCGTGCCAATTTGGGTATGGCGATTACGCAGGTATTATATAAGGCGATGGCGAAAGACTCGCATGACCGCTATGTAACCCTTGCCGATTTTGCGCGTGATTTTGAAAAAGCGATTGGCAACCCGATGGTCGAAACGCCAACCGGATTTTTAACCTTTCCTGTTCGCAAACAACCGCGTAGTGGGGCGCTCACACCCAGCCAATTCCCACAACGCCAACCGACACCAACCCCATATGGCATCCCGTCACAACCCCCAACCCCATATGGGATGCAACAACCCCCGACTCCAACCCCCTACCCAGCACCATATCCCCCAAGTGGTACGGGCGGATGGTCGCCAAATATCCCCCAAAACCGCAAAAATCGCGCCCCGCTCATCATGGGTGGGGTGGTGGGGCTTTTGGCAATTGTGATTATTGGTGTGATTATGATATTAGGGCGTGGGGATGGTAATGGTGGCATATCTGCAACGGCGACAGCTAACGCGGTGGTCATCTTGCGGACGGATACGCCAGCCCCAACCGTGACTGATAGTCCCACCGAAACCCCGACTCCAACCTCAACTGCCACTTCCACTGCGACCGATACGCCATCGCCAACGGCAACCCATACACCAACCGCTATATTCACCGCAACCTTATCCCAAACTGACCGCGCATCTACCCAAGAGGCGGTGATTGAAGCCACACTCAACATGATTTCAGCGCAAACCGCACAGGCGCAATCGGTAGAAAATACCATCGTGGCGCGGATTGAACGCACAACGATTGCCCAAGCCCAAACCGCCACCGCTAACGCACCCACCATCACCCCAACACCCACATCAACGGCGACATCCACCGCAACCGATACGCCAACATTCACCCCGACCAGCACCATCACACCCATGCCGACCAAAACACCCATCCCAACTGCCACTTATACCAATACAGTCCCGCCACCAACCGCCTATGTGACCAACACCGATATTCCATCAACACCCTATGTCACCAATACGCCAGTCCCAACTGAACCGGTCCCGATTGGATTCCCCGGTGGGCTACCCGTTACCAGCAATAGCCAATGGCGACCGGTTATTCGCAACATTGACGGGGTGAATATGGCACTTGTGCCGATTGGGTGCTTCAATATGGGTAGTAACACATCCCAACTCGATTATTCGGTGAGTGCTTTAGGCGCAGATAGGGATGCCATGTCGGATGAACAACCCGTTCACGAAATTTGTTTTGATGAACCCTTCTGGATTGATGTAACCGAAGTGACGAATGAACAATTTAGCGACCAACGTGGGTATGCGGGGCGTGATAGTGAATGGACAGATGACAATTTGCCCCGTATCAATATCACTTGGTATGAAGCACGCGATTATTGCAATTTGCGCGGGGGGCGTTTGGCAAATGAGGCTGAATGGGAATACGCCGCCCGCGGACCCAACAGTTATTTATTCCCATGGGGCGATACATTTGAAGAAAATCGCATCGCCTATCGTGAAAATTCGGTGGCACAAACCAAGCCTGTTAATAGCTATCCGTTGGGTGTATCGTGGGTGGGCGCGGTGGATATGTCGGGCGGGGTGTGGGAATGGATTAATACCATTTATATGCCCTATCCTTATAGCGCGTCCGATGGGCGCGAAAATTCAAATACAACTGCCGATAGAGGGATGCGTGGTGGCGATTGGAGCAGTCGCTCGCATTTTGCCCGCGCGACTAATCGCAATTGGTATGCCCAAAACGGCGAATTTAATAATGTCGGTTTGCGCTGTGTGCGCGATTACGAAGGATGAATAAAAAATTATGTCACGAAAAAAAGTTGTTTTGATTACAGGTGCGAATGGTGAAGTGGGGCATGGTCTGATTAAAGCCTTATCTGCCATGCCCGATGCCCAACCGATTGTCGTCATGGATTTGCGCGGATTAGATAGCCCGATGGACGAATTGGTCGAAAGTAGCATCGTTGGTGATATTTTAGATGATAATTTGCTCGATACACTCACCAGCGAATATGAAATTGATACCATTTATCACCTCGCGGCATTGCTTTCTACCCATTCCGAATTTAGACCGGAAGCCGCGCATCGGGTGAATGTGCAAGGCACAATTAACATGCTCCAAGTGGCAGTCGAACAAGCCCGTTGGCGTGCCAAACCCGTAAAATTCATCTTCCCCAGTTCGGTGGCGGTGTATGGAATGCCCAATCTCGCCATCAAACACACCGTCCCGCCCGTGCATGAAGACCAATATACCAACCCCATCACCATGTATGGGTGCAATAAATTGTATTGCGAACATTTGGGACGCTACTACACCACCCATTATCGGCAATTGGCGGCGCATCCCGATGAAAATGGTGTGGATTTTCGGTGTGTGCGTTTTCCGGGTATCATCAGCGCGACCACCATGCCCAGTGGTGGCACAAGTGATTATGCCCCAGAGATGATTCATGCCGCCGCCAAAGGCGACCCATACGCCTGTTTCGTCCGCGCAGATACGATTATGCCCTTCATGGTCATGCCCGATGCCATTCGCGCCTTACTTGAATTATCTGCCGCGCCCAAAGAAGCCCTTTCGCGCCATACCTATAATGTGTCGGGATTTAGCTTGAATGCCGAACAAATCGCCCAACGGGTGCATCATTACTTCCCCTCCGCCCAAATTGATTATGACCCCACCGCAGGCAGACAAAACATCGTGGATAGTTGGCCCGCCGATATGAATGATGGCGCGGCGCGTGCCGATTGGGGTTGGATGCCTGAATATGATGTAGACCGCGCGTTTAGCGAGTATCTGATTCCCACCATCACCGCGCAATATGCTGGTGATGGTAGTTAAGGTGTAAGGGACGACTAGCAAAGCGTATGTCGTCCCAAAATAAACACCCCACATCATCAGATTCAAAAGATTCCGTAGCTTCCCTTATTGACATTTTTATCTAAAATGAGATAAAATAGTCTCATATTAGAAAGTGAGATGTCATTTTGGATTCTGATTCCCCGCTCAAAGATGAACGTCGTTTGCATATTTTAGATGCGGCGACTGAATTACTGGCAACCAAGCCGACTGCATCGTTGGCAGAAATTGCCACACATGCCCGCATTGGCAAAGCCACGTTGCACCGTTATTTCCCCACTCGTGAGGCGTTACTCATCGAATTGGCATACCGCGCCCTGAACTTAGTCTCTGAGGTCATTCAAACTTGCCGATTAGACCAAGACCCTGCACCAGTCGCATTAGCGCGTTTGGCAGAAGCACTCGTCCCACATGGGGATAAATGGTATTTTTTGCTGAACGAACATTTTTGGGATGTAAACCCCGATTTGGCACAAGCAGAAGAAACCGTTCAAGCACCCATTTTGGCATTAATAGAACGTGGTCAAGCCGAAGGCACATTGCGGCGTGATATTAGCGCCACATGGATAATTTATTTATTGGATTTCACCATGTTTGCGGCATGGCAAGCCATTTTTGATGGCAGTATTGCCCGCCGTGATGCGCCCCGTTTGATGATAGAGGGGTTATTGGGGGGGATTGCCGTGAAACGATGAATGGATAATCCGTAAAAGCACCCCCATCCCCAACCCTTCCCCCACTGCGTAGAGGAAGGGAGTAAGACAAAAACAGGTACTGTTCCCCCTCTCCATGCAATGGGGAGGGGGTTAGGGGGTGGGGATGAATGCAAATAGTTTTAACCATAACTGACGTTATTTTGATAATTTTATCTGTTGCCAGTACATATTGTGCTGGGATGTATTTCATATTGCCAAAATCCAGAAGGAGAAAATGTTATGACAGACAAATCAACAGTACGTCCCATCGAAAATCGGATTGTTGCCCTTGATGTGTTGCGGGGATTCGCGCTATTCGGGGTGTTGATGGTGAATATGCTCGATTTTAGCAGTTCTGCTTTGCGTGCCAGCACATTGGGGATGCGCGGTGATGAACTTGACCAGCTTATAGACCTTGCCATCGCATTTTTTGCGGTGGTCAAATTTTATTTGCTGTTCAGCTTTTTGTTTGGCATCGGCTTTGCCGTACAAATGCGCCGTATGGAAGCCAGTAACCGCCCATTTGTCGGGTTTTATCTGAGGCGGTTATTCGTCTTATTCCTCATCGGGTTTGCCCATTCGATTTTGTTGTGGGATGGCGATATTTTGCGCCTATATGCGGTGGCGGGTGTGTTGTTATTGCTGGTGCGTGGCTTATCCACCCGCATTTTATTAGGATTGGCGGGGGCGATTGCATTAGGTGGACTCATCATTTTCTCGCTTGCCGACCCTAGCCAATTGAGCGATATGACAGGCATTGAAGCCATCCCGTTGTATATGAACGGTACTTATGGCGAACTGGTGTCGTATCGGCTGAATATGGGGCATGTGTTGGATATTCAAATTCCGATGGTGCTGGTGATGTTTTTGCTGGGGTTGGTGGTTGGTCGTAGTGGCGTATTAGATGACCCCGCCCGTTACGCGCCATTTTTGCGCCGTTGGTGGAAATTTGCGTTGCCTGTGGGTTTAATCGGCAATTTGATGCTCCTGATTGGTTTTCAGGAGATGCAAAGCTGGATGGTCAGCGTTGGGTTGCATGTCGGAGCGCCCGCCTTGAGTTTTGTGTATGTGACATTCGTCTTGTTGAACGCCGAGAAATTACGCGCACTTGCCCCTGTTGGACAAATGGCGCTCACCAATTATTTGAGCCACTCGCTGATTTGCACCACGTTATTTTATGGCTATGGCTTCGGGTTATATGACCAACTCGCGCCGACCGTTACCTTTTTACTGGTATTTGTGATATTTGGGGCGCAAATGGTCATCAGTCGCTGGTGGATGAGCCAATATCGGTTTGGGCTGATGGAATGGGTGTGGCGTAGCCTGACCTATTGGCAAATTCAACCGTTGCGCCGTAAACCATCCGCTACTGCCAACGAGTCGGCTTGATTATTGGGATGAGTGACATTATGACACAACCAAATATCACTATCACACCTGTTTTGTTAAATCAGACGATGCGCCAGCAAGTAGCAAAGGTATTTTATCAGGCATTTAGGGAAAAGATTCATCATCTTGAATTATTTCCAAAGTCGAAAGACCAAGCTATCCGCATTTTGTATGAATCAATGGATGTTTCCAGTGGTATTTATGCGTTGTGCGGTAATGAAGTGGTGGGGGTCATTGGCATAAAATGGGCGGATGGTCGCAATTTTATGCAGTTTGGCTTTAATACCCTAAGACGCGAATTTGGGTTATGGGGCGCAACTTGGCGTTACGCCATCCAATGGGCTGAACGCTTTTTTACGCACATCCCTAAGAATGCCGTTCATGTGCGTGGGATTGCTGTCGCCGAATCTATGCGTGGGCGTGGGGTAGGGACGATGCTGTTGGATGCGTTTGCCAAACGCGCTATATCGGATGGGTTTACAAATATCACGTTAGAGGTGATTGATACCAATCCCAAAGCCCGCCAATTGTATGAACGGCTGGGATTTTCTGTCATTCGGCGCTCATATTATGGCTGGTTAACCCAATCGGCGGGATTTACATCGGCTGATTTTATGTCTAAAACCCTATCAGAATAGGTTATTCGGTGGGTAATGGTTTTATCCATCCGCCAAAATCTTTGATATAATCCAGTTGCTTGCCTAGATTTTTAGAAAGGGGCAACTGGATTTTTTTATGCAAAATACAACGACACTACGCAAAACCGTAATATGGGTGGCGATTTTGGCGCTGATTGCTATTTTCATTTACACCCTGTTGGATGTTGGCACATCAGGCGCGACGGTTTCTGACCGCATCAATACCTTCACCACGCGCTTTTTGGGGATTTTCATCGAAGCCGTGCCATTTTTATTGTTAGGCTCATTTTTTAGCGGATTGATTGAAGTGTATATCCGCCGTGAAGACTTGCTCCGCATGTTGCCCAAAAACCCATTGTTGGCAACCATGAGCGGTGCGATGATGGGCTTTGTATTTCCTGCGTGTGAATGTGGGGTTGTGCCTGTCACGCGCCGATTATTCACCAAAGGCTTACCCATGTCTGTGGGGATTGCCTTTTTGCTCGCCGCCCCCGTGATGAATCCGATTGTGCTGGCGAGTACCGTGATTGCCTTCGGCTGGGGCGAAATTGTGGTGTTCCGCTTCGTGATTACGGCATTTGTCGCGGTGAGTGTGGGCATGTTATTCGCCTTTGCCGCCCGTCCACATGAAACCTTGTTGCCCGTCTCATTTGCGCCCGTGCGCGGTGGCAATTTTGATATAAAACTCCCCGAACAGAATCAAGGCTTCGGCGCGAATTTTTATCGGGCGCTTCGTGTGGGCAGTGACGAATTTTTTGAGATGGGGCGCTTCCTCATCATCGGCTCGCTTTTGGCGGCATGGATGCAAACTCGTGTCTCGCAAGGTGATTTGTTGAATATTGGGTCGGGTGCCTTCGTTTCGGTGTTGGTGATGCAAGCCCTCGCTTTCGTCCTCAGCTTATGTTCAACTGTGGATGCGTTTGTGGCATTATCGTTCCTGAATACATTCAGCACAGGCTCATTGGTCGCATTTTTGACCTTCGGTCCGATGGTGGATATTAAAAGTGCTATGATGTTTTCTGGTGTATTTAAGAAGAAGATTGTCGCCTATTTGGTGATTGTCCCGTTCCTGATGACGTTGCTCATCGGATTGTGGATTAATATTTGGGTAATGAGGTGATGTATGTTGAATAACCTTAAAAAAATTCCTGCCCGTGAGTGGGCGAAAATAATCATCTTATTGGGTATGGGTGTCTATCTAGCCTATACCATCCTGTCCGAAAATTTGGGGAATTATATCAATAATACGCGCTTCGTTTGGCTTACATGGCTGGCGGGGGGCATGTTTTTTGCGTTTGGATTGGTGACGTTATGGTCGAATTTGCGCCCACAAGCGCCAGCCCTGCCGATTGAAGTCGCATCCCTCATGCCAAAAGGGTGGTCGGTCATGGCGATTTGTGCCATTCCACTCGCATTGGGTTTTTTGATTCCATCGCGCCCACTCGGTGTTGAATCGCTCACTGGTACATTGTCTACCAATGTGAGTGTATCGGATACGATGGTCATCACCCGCGACCCGCTCAAACGCAACATTTTAGATTGGTTACGCGCTTTTTCTCGTGAGGCAGATAAAACCCGTTTTGATGGTGTCGAAGCCGAATTTAGCGGATTCATCTATCGCAATCCAGAATTTGAGGCGGGGCAATTCATGGTGGGGCGGTTTATCGTCAGTTGTTGCACCGCCGATGCCGACCCGGTTGGGTTGCCTGTGTATTCGCTAGAGGCGGATGAATTGGCAGATGGTCAATGGGTGGTGGTGCGTGGCAAATTTTATGCGGATGAATTTCGCGGGGCAATCACCCCGATTTTACGTGTCGAGACGCTTGAAGCCATCGAACAACCGAAAAACAGTTATTTGTATCCGTGAGAGAAAATATGCTTGCTAAATGGCTACCCCAATTCACCCCCTTTGATAAAATCATCTGGGTGGTGAGCATCATTTTAATTTTTGCAATTGGTTTATCAGTGGTGTTTGGCATCCCCGAAGATGTGTTGCGCGTAGCGTATTTGCGTCTGGATGAGAATCGCATTTATCAAATTTTTGTCGCCGACCCGAATAACCTGAATAACAAACGCCAGCTGACCACGGCATCCAAAGGGATTTATGATTTTGATACCAGCCCAGACGGGCGGAGCATCGTTTATACCGAGCGCGACCCCAAAACATTTCATGCCGATTTGTATTTGTTGGATGTGGAAAGTGGTCGTGTTACGCCATTAACCAATTGCAAAGGCGAAGATAGCGATTGTTTTGCCCCCACATACAATCCGAATGGGGATTTTATCGCCTATGAACGTGTGCCATTGAATAGCGAATTAGGCACAGGTATTGGCAGTCCGCGCATTTGGCTGTTGGATATGCAAACTGATACCATCAGAAATGCGCCCCTCATCAATGAAAATCAGATTTTAGGCACGGGCGCGGTTTGGTCTGGTGATGGCACACGTATCGCATTTTATGATAATGCCAATGGGGGAATTGTGGTTTATGCCCTCGCATC
>JALONZ010000464.1 GCA_025454675.1 Anaerolineae bacterium
CCATGAAGGCAGGCGTTGGTGTGTAATAACGTGGGCGATTCGGTTCTGCATCTTGACCCAGATAATACCCACTCAGCCAACTCCACATGGGGATATTAAACCCCTGATAATTCATGGTCGCGTCTAATTCATCCCCTTGCAAATTCGGTGTGCCATCAAAGAAATGTTCGCCGAATAAGTATGAATCCGGATGGGCTTCTTTGACGGCTTTCCGCATCCCACGCCCCACTTTATGGCTCAGTTGAATATCACCTTGACGGGCGGTCATATTCAACACATCCAAGCGCCACCCATCAATTTTATAGGGGTCTTTAAGCCAATGGCGCAACACAGAATCGTCATTTTCATACATCCACCCGCGCAATTTTTCGCTTTTATAATTCAGTTTGGGCAGTGAGCGCACCCCTAACCACGCCAGATAATCATCTGGGCGTTTATAAAAGGTGAAAAAATCGGCTGTTTCGGCGTTTTCATCTTGTTGCGCCGCCAAAAACCACACATGCCTATCGCCTGTATGATTGGGCGTAACATCCAAAATGAGTCGCATTCCGCGCTGGTGCATGGCTTGGCGCAGATTGATGAGGGCTTGTTCGCCACCCAAATGTGGGTCTATCTCATAAAAATCGTGGATGTTATAGCGATGATTGCTGTTGCTGGTGAAAATTGGGGTGAGGTAAATGGCATTCACGCCCAATTCTTGCAGATAATCCAATTTTTGCTGAATCCCGACCAAATCCCCGCCGAAAAAGTTCAAATTACCCGTCTCAGAGTGCGGTTTTGGGGCTTCATCCCATTCTTGCACCGTCACTTGATATTGGCGTTTTGACCATTCACCGGGTTTTGGGGTGAGCGATGGGTCGCCATTGCAGAATCTATCGGGGAAGATTTGATAAAACACCCTATCGGTTAACCATGAAGGGGCAACATAATCGGCGATGAGCTTAAAGTCAAACCATTCGGGTCCGTTCACATGGCTGATGCCGAGTGCGGTGTAATAATAGATGCCTTCTGTGGGGGATACAATCAGGAAGCGATACGGATTGTGAGGCATCCCCACGGGCAATGTCCCTACCCATAATTCATGATTGGGGTGGGTGCTGTGGTGTTTCATTTCTGCCAGATGATTTTCACCATCGGGGGCAGTCCGCAAAAAAATGCGTTCAATGGGCGCGTTTTTGGGTGTGCGGAGATAAATCTGAACATTCTCGCCCAATTTGGGTGTGGGGTTCGATACATATAACGCAGACCCATCATGATGGACAGCGCGAGTCCAATGTGTATTGCTCATGCAAATTATTCCTATTCTTCTTCGCCTTCGTCATCATCTCGTCCATCTTTAGCCACATCGCCAAAGACTTCTGCTTGTTGGTCGGCACGACGTTTATATAACCATGTCAGGTGTGCCAATTTATCACCTGCATGTCCATATAAAACATCTTTGGTAAAGCGCCAACCCCAATTGCCACCCTCACGACCGGGGACATTCATGCGGGTATCTGCGCCATAGCCCAAAATATCTTGCATGGGCGCGATGAAGGTATGCGCGGCAGATGCCATGCCCAATCGAATCAGCGTCCAGTGGGGTTCGTGGACTTCTTTATCAATATAGGTGGATAAAAAGCGTTTGGTGTTGTCATCGGTTTCGTTTTGCCACCAACCGAGTGTGGTGTTGTTGTCGTGCGTGCCACTATACACCACACAATTATTGACATAATTATGGGGTAGGAAGTTATTGGTGGGGTCACTCCAAGCGAATTGCAAAATTTTCATGCCCGGTAGGTTGAAGGTGTCGCGTAATTCGACCACCTCTTTGGTGATGTCGCCTAAATCTTCGGCGATGATGGGCAGGCTATCACCCAGTGCTTTTTGAATTGCATTGAATAACGATGTGGCGGGACCTTTAACCCATTTGCCATATTTTTTGGTGGCGTGGCGGTCTGGATTGGCTGTGACTTCCCAATAGGCTTCAAATCCGCGGAAGTGGTCAATTCGCACATAATCCACCGTTTTTAGGGTGAAGGCGATGCGGTCTATCCACCATTGATAGCCAGTAGATTCTAAATATGCCCAGTTATACAATGGGTTGCCCCAATATTGACCATATTTCGCAAAATAATCGGGGGGAACGCCCGCCACTACGGTCGGATTACCTTTTGGGTCGAGGTTAAAAATGTCGCGGTTTGCCCACACATCACTGCTATCATGCGCCACGAAAATCGGAATATCGCCCACGACTTTTATGCCGACATTATTGGCATAGGCTTTCAGTTCTGTCCATTGGGTGAAGAATAACCATTGATAAAATTCGTGCTTGGTGATTTCATCCGCGAGGCGTTCTTTGGCGTGTGCGATGTCATCGGTTTGACGGAGTGCCAAACCTTCTGCCCATTCGACCCAGGGTCTGCCCCCATTGTCATTTTTGAGTGCGATGAATAATGACCAATCAGGCAACCAAGAGGCATTATCGGCACGCCATTTGTCGAATGTCTTTTTCTGATTGGCAGTGGCTTTGGATTTGAAACGATTATATGCCAATGCCAGAATTTTATTGTGATATTCAATGACGGGTCCAAAATCAATGGTATGTGTGGGGAAGGCGGGGACTTCGACTAACTCGGCATCGGTCAGCCAGCCTTCATCTACTAAGGTGTCAAAACTGATGAGGTTGGTATTGCCTGCAAATGCCGATAGACATTGATAAGGCGAATCGCCATAACTGGTTGGACCCAGGGGTAATACTTGCCACAGGGATTGATGATTCTTGACCAGCCAATCCACAAAATCATACGCATTTTTTCCCAAATCACCGATGCCATATCGGGCAGGCAGGGATGTGGGGTGCAATAAAACACCGCTAGTACGTGGAAAAAGTGTCATAAAAGGGATTCCTTTCAATTGTTGTTAAAAAGATTTAATTCAATGCCGAAATCGTAGCCCATAATGGAAACGATTTCAATAAAAGGATTAATGCAAAATGAACAAATTTAAGGATGCCATAACCGAATAATTGCGCCTTTGACGGCTTTAATCAGGGGTTCGTGTTGGCGGTGCGTGGCGCATATCAGTGATAGGGGTGCATAAATGGGTTCGGTTTCTAAGACGAATACCGTCCCTTTTTGTGCTTCGGCGTGTGCTTCGGTGGATTCAAAAAAGGAGAT
>JALONZ010000465.1 GCA_025454675.1 Anaerolineae bacterium
ACGGCTGCTGAGGTCCAGCACATTGCGCTGGGCGGAGACGCTTCCGTGACGTTGGCATGCCCCTGATGGGCGCAACCCTTTATTGTTGATAAAATGATTTTAGTTGCGTCAATGGATCATACGCTTTACGCATTACCACTTGTCTGATTGCACATAATCGAGGGAGCCTCGCTATCATGGATTTATTTCGTAAAATGTTCGGCAAAACAAGCGAAGAAGCAACAGAAAAAGAAGCCCCAAAAGCAACCGCGATAGAAACTCCACAATCGCCTGTGTTGAAAGTCGAGGCACTTATAGAACCTGATGGCATAGACCCCACCACTCAGCCTGTTAGTGTTCCACCACCAAAATCCAAAGCACAACCCGCACCACGCCAATTGAATGATAACGTCACGCAACAATTAGCCTCTGATATGCTGACAACTACCAATTCGAGTTGCATTACTTTTGGTCAATCATCCGATATCGGTTTAGTACGGTCAAATAACCAAGATGCCGCCATGTCTTTCTTTTTTACCAGCGCAACCGCCGATGACCGCCCCGACTTTGGTATCTTTATTGTTGCAGATGGCATGGGTGGGCATCATGATGGTGAAAAAGCCTCCGCAATTGCCGCAAAAACAGTGACCACCCACCTCACACAAAATGTATATATCCCAATTTTAGGTGGGAATGCCGATATACCCCCCATCAGCGAGGTCATGGTGACTGCTGTCCAAAAAGCCAATAACGACATTATTAAACATGTCCCAGAAGGCGGGACAACGGTCACTGCCGTTGGTGTTTTAGGTGATTTAGCCTATATCGCTCATGTCGGTGACAGTCGTGCCTACCTGATTACAAAAGATAATATCGAGCAAATCACCCGTGACCACTCATTGGTGCAACGCCTCATTGAGTTAGACCAAATCACCCAAGATGAAGTTCACGACCACCCGCAAAAAAATGTGTTATATCGTGCATTGGGTCAAAATGATAATGTCGAAGTAGATATCAGTACCCGTCGCCTGCCACCGAATTCGCGTATACTTATTTGTAGTGACGGATTATGGGGGCTTGTTGCCGAAAAAGACTTGTTTGAAATTGCCATGAATCATTCCGACCCGCAACAAGCCTGTGAAAAATTAGTTGCTTTAGCCAATACCAATGGTGGCACAGATAATATCACAGCAATCATCCTGAAAATTTCTTAGTATGGAACTTGAAGCCTATGTCTACCGAAAAGAATCCCTATAAGCTGTTGGGTATACCAGAAGATGCCGCTTTAGAAGATATTAAAGCGGCATATCGCAAAATCGCGCGACGATTACATCCAGATGTTAACCCGAATAATGATGCCGCTCAAACACAGTTTCAGGATGTGAGTAATGCCCACGAATTACTCACCAGTCCCTCGCGCAAATCTGCATATGACCTATCACAACGGTCAAAAAAGGTTGTGGATGATTATTTTTTCACGTTTCAGGTGTCATCCAGCAAACAAGTCGTCTTTCCATTACCAGAGCCACAGGTAATTTATATGTTGGCAGAAATTCATCCAGACCCGCGTGCAGGCGAAATTAAACAGCGTGAGAGTAATCTCAATCTGACGCTGGTGCTAGACCAAAGCAATTCGATGAGTGGCGCTAGAATTGAACGGGTAAAAGTCGCCGCACATCAAATCATTGATAGCCTGAGTGAAAAAGATATTTTATCGGTGATTGTGTTCAATGACCGCGCCGAGATTGTCATCCCTGCTACCCGTGTAACTGATAAACCTGCCCTAAAAGCTAAAATCAGCTTGATGACTGCCTCTGGTGGCACCGAAATTTATCAGGGATTATCGGCGGGTATGAATCAGGTTCGCCAATATTTAGGTCCAAAATTGGTGAATCACATTATTTTGCTTACCGATGGTCACACCTTTGGCGACCAAGACCGATGTTTAGAATTGGCGGCAAAAGCCGCTATAGATGGCGTTGGCATCAGTGCAATGGGTTTAGGTCATGATTGGAATGATAAATTCTTAGACGAATTAGCATCCAAAACAGGTGGTAGCTCCAGTTTTATTAGCTCAATCGGTGCTGTGGTCAAATTTATGAATGAGCATGTCCGTAATTTGAGCAACTCATTTGCCGACCGTATGGTTTTATCAGTCGCCACAGACCCCGATGTTGTTTTAGAATCGGCATTCAAGTTGTCGCCTCATCCACAACCACTTCAACATGAAAGTGGCAATATTGTTTTAGGGGGGTTGCCAAACAATCGTCCCATCACGGTATTATTGCAACTCCAAGTTCCTGCTGATATGCCAGAAGGTCAACGCCATTTTGCGCGATTAGCGGTCAATGGCGAAATTTTAGCCAATACCAACCCACAATTTTATATGGTTAAAGACCCACTTTTTGAAATTAGCAAGGATGTATCTATCAAACAAGACCCGCCAACCAGTATTCTGGACGCATTGAGCAAATTGACGCTTTACCGCTTACAAGAACGGGCGCAAGAGGCACTTGCTAATGGAGATGTCAATGAAGCAACACGCAGGCTTGAAAACTTAGCCACTCGTTTGCTAGAGTTAGGGAAACATGAATTGGCTGAACAAGCCCTTGCAGAGGCAAAACGTGTCAATGTGACGCATCATCTTTCAACGGCTGGGCGAATGACGTTAAAATATCAAACGCGACACCTTCTATCTGATGAAACACCATTGGAAAGTGAATCATGATAAATTGTATGTATTGTGGTCATAAAAACCGAGCAGGTTTATTGTTTTGTGAAGAATGTGGGCATACGCTTATTGAAGGCGCAATTGACGCAACTGTTCCTACAAAACGCCTAGAAACCAGTTTGGGTGAATTCTCTGCCCGTGCAACTTGGGGATCTGCTAGTGTTGGGAAGGTCTCGTCTATTGTGATGCGGATTCGTGATATTGCCGAGCCAATGGTATTGGAGCTAAAAGACCGTATTGTATTTGGGCGCTTAGAACCCAATAGCCCGCGCCAACCAGATGTTGATTTAACACCCTATGGGGCGCTTGAAAAAGGTGTCTCACGGGTTCATGCCACCATTGAACGCAGTGATGATGTGCTGACGATTATTGATATGGGGAGTGCCAATGGCACAAACTTAAATGGGCAACGCCTAACCCCTAATCAACCGCGTGTCTTGCGT
>JALONZ010000466.1 GCA_025454675.1 Anaerolineae bacterium
GCCGCACAAGGCGGCGGTGCGGAGCGCGAGGTGCTGCTTGGCATCGGCATTGCCGCGCTCAATCGCAATGCCATCGTGCCCCGCCCGATGATCACCCAGTTGCTGGGCGCCTTCGCGGTACCGCCCAACCCGACCAATATCAATGTGCCGATAAATAAGCCTTGCGAAACAGATGCCAAATTTCCGAATGGAAACGGGGTGAATAGGGTTAAAACACTGCCGAATGTCGTTACGAACAGGGTCGCCAACATGGGATGAAACAGGGTGAGTGGGATACTGACCAGCCAAAACATCAGGCTCATCAGCAAAAATGGGGGTAACAAGTCGTTCACGGGTGTGGGGTTATAATTACCATAACCGGCGCGAATGATGAATATCACCCACACGGGGATGAGTCCCAGTAGCGGGGTGATAAATAATGACAGGTGAACACGCCAATCACCCGATTGCCACAGGCGTGTCCAATCGGATGGACGCAAAAAGAGCGATAACGGTGTCATTTTAGTTCTCCCCGAATGAAATCTGCGAATGGCTGACAAAAAACGCCTGTCCCGTCTGCATTGAGGATGCCCCGCGCAATCAGGCGTTCTGATATCGCCTGACTCATGGTACGGTTGCCATAGCCCAACACCGAAGCGACATCTTTGCGCCCGTCATCCCCCAGCCGTGACCAAATCATGGAGAAATATTTGCGCGAATCGGCACGAAATTCGCGGATGACCGCATTCTGAATATCGGCATCCCAATCACCTTCCACATCCAACGCATCCCAAATATAATACCCCGACATATTCACCAAATAGGGATTGCCCCCCGATAGCATGTCAATTAAATCTAAATAATCGGGGGTGAGCAACTTGCCTGTTTGGGCAAATCCGCGTTCAATCAGCTTTTGCCAATCTTTCCGCGCCCAATTGGATAAGGTGATTTCGGTGAAAATGTTGTGAAATGGCGAGGTCAAACGGCTACCTTTGACCAAAATGTCAATGGATTCGTATGTGGAGGTGATGATGGCGATTTTGCCATTGGAGGCGGCAGAACGCATTGTCTCGAATAACAAATCGAGTTCAATATCTTGTGCCAATGCGCGTTCAAATTCATCAAAACACAGCACCAAATACTGATTTTTAGCATGAAAATGATTAATGGCGGTGCTAAAGCGTTCCAAATTGCCATCATCATCCGCGCTCCAAGGCTGGATGTTGGTTTGGCGCTGAATGCCCTCCCGAAAAATCGCCATCACACTGGCGATGTTAGGCGTGCGGACATCCATCATATCCATATAAATGAAGATGAATTGGCGCTGATTGACATTGTTGCGTATATCATCATGGTGTGCATATTTATACACCAAATAATTGAGCAATGAGGTTTTGCCCATACGCCGTTCCCCGATAATCGCTGTCGAGCTGACCGATACCCCCGTTAGGCGGTCACGCAGACGGCGCAACGCTCTGGTTTGCCCCATAAACACATCTTCATGGACAGCCGTGCCAAAATCTGAGAACGGGTTGCGCTTGGGGTCATAGACCACCATCAGTTTTTGTGGGATGAAAATCTCATCAAAATCGGGCGGTTGATGTTGCACGGTTCGCACTTCATCTTGCAGGGCTTCATACAATTCGGCACAGCCCGCGTCCCAATCGCGCCACATTTCCACCCATTGCTTACGCTTGATGGTGATGGGCAAGCGCAACCCTTGCGCCAACATGAGCGGAATAATCGGTTTTTTGGCTTCTTCAATCGCCCACGCCAATTCATTGCGTACCATCTCCGAATTCAGCGAGGATGCCGAAATGAGGACGACCACCACATCCGCCCGCAAAATGGCATTTTCCAGTTCCCTATCCCAATTGGTGCCACCACGCAATTGGTCTTGGTCACGCCATGTATTAAAGCCCTTTGATTTCAGATACGCCACAACCAACCGCGCGGCTTGGACATCATCCCTAGAGTAACTCACAAAAATTTCACTGCTCATCAAAATCCCCTCGCTATTTATCCGTTTGTGCCTACTATAACCGAAAGTCGGTGTTGGTTGCAATATTTCTATCACCCCTCCCCCACCCAGCGCAAAAACAGCACCCGCCCCATTTCATCCCCCGCGGCGACCACCTGCCCGCCGTCCAACACAACCGGGCGCGAAAACGGCGCATCGCCATAGAAGGTGTGAATTGTCTCGCCTGTTTGCGGATGGGTGATGATTAAATTGGTGCTATTCCATTCCCATTGCACCCGCCCACCCGCCATGAGGAGGTCTTTTTCTTTTGGCGGATAAAAATCATTCAGCGTGTAGCCGTGCTTTTCCGCCCAGTAGCCAATGATTTGGCGGTCGCTATTATAATAACTTTGTTCCAACACATCTATCGGCGTGCCATCCGCTTCCCATAAGCGCATTTCTGGATTTTGCCCATCCCAATTGCTACTCCACGATAAAATCCGTCCATCTGCCAACCCCACCGCGCCAGTCACCCGTTTCGTATGTCCTGTGAGTGTGGCTAATGGTTTACCATCCGTACCCCATAGACGCAAGGTGTTATCCTCACTAAAAATGTCATCACCAGACCATGACAAAACTTGACCATCAATCATTTGCAATATACCGTTTACCCGTAGTGCACGCGCATAACAGCCAGTGGACAGACGACATATTGTGGCGGTACTGCAGTTTTGGACTGTGGTTCAAAAGTTGTGCGGAATGGTGTGCAGACTTTTGAATCATTGGTAACTGATGCTTCAAAGTCGTTCTGTACAATGGGATAACAATGTCTCTCATCATTTGTACCATCATCTATCGATATTTTCTGAGGATTGGTGCTATTTAAAACAGGCTCTGGAGCAAGTGAAAATGTGTCACTCATTTTGGTTGAAGCCTTGCCAGATGGGCCCGAGTGGCTAGGGTTGCGTGATCGCTTAACCAAAGCAGCAGCTTCTGCATAATATGCACAGAGGTCTGCAATTGCTATGAAAATAAGTGCTGCGCGATGCGATGCCTTAAAACCCCCTATTGCATTGAGCATGGGTGATGTATGTGGTATCGGTCCAGAGATCATTGTGCGCAGTTATGTGCAACACCCTGAGCTACTACGTCAGTGTGTGGTGATAGGTGATGTGCAAGTGCTCAATCGTGCCGGAGACTTGTTGTTGCT
>JALONZ010000467.1 GCA_025454675.1 Anaerolineae bacterium
ATTCGGGTGTGATTGGCACGCGCAAGGCTTCTAAGACCCGTATCCAGCGTTTATCGTCTTGGGTTTTACCAACTTGCTCCAACATCAAAATCGAATGCACGTCTAATAGGCGTGCGGTATGTTCAGCACGTTCTAAATAACGACTCATCCAATATAAACTATCCGCCACTCGTGATAACATCTCGCCTAAAATCCTTATTATGACCGCCAACAGCATGATGATGTATCATGCCACTGCATCTATTTGATGCTTTGTAGGGATGTCCGCATATCCCATAACGATATGTGTCTAAGGGCGCAACATGTTGCGCCCTTACAGGTATTATATATTGTATCGAAACTAAAACCCACCAAACTATGTGAAAAATTCACATAAATTGGCACACACTTTTTATCACACTTAGCGCAGAACCCATGTATCTTTGCTTCCGCCCCCTTGTGATGAATTGACCACCAGCGACCCTTTACGGAGTGCCACACGGGTTAACCCACCGGGGACAATGGTGATATTATCGCCATACAAAATATAGGGGCGCAAATCCACATGACGCGCCTCAACCTGCCCATCCACAAAACACGGCGCAGTCGAAAGCATAATCGTGGGTTGGGCAATATAATTACGCGGATTATAAACAACCCGTCTACGAAATTCCTCGCGCTCATCGGCGGTGCTTTGTGGTCCAATTAACATGCCATATCCGCCCGATTCACCGACTGCCTTCACGACAAATTTATCCAAATTTTGCAAAACATGGTCTTTTTGCGATTTTTCCCAACACACATATGTCTCGACATTGTTGATAATTGGGTCTTGGTCAAGATAATATTTAATCATCTGTGGCACATAGGTATAAACCGCTTTATCATCTGCCACCCCCGTCCCAATCGCATTTGCCAATGCCACATTCCCCGCCCGATACGCATTGAACAACCCCGATACACCCAACGCACTATCACTCCGAAAGGCAAGTGGGTCTAAAAAGTCATCATCAATGCGCCGATAAATCACATCCACACGGCGCAACCCCGCCGATGTCCGCATATAAACGGTGTTATTATGTACCAATAAATCGCGCCCCTCCACCAATTCAATCCCCATCTCGCGGGCAAGGAAGGTGTGTTCATAATAGGCTGAATTGAACACACCGGGCGTTAAAAGCACAATGGTCGGGTCGGATATGCCACGCGGGGCTAAAGCGCGTAGGGTATTCACTAACACTTGCCCATAATTGTGTATGGGGCGCACATCATAATTGGCAAACATCTTAGGCAACACATTCCGTATTACTTGCCGATTCGCCAACATATACGACACACCACTCGGCACACGCAAATTATCTTCCAAAACCACAAATTCGCCCGTAGGGGTGCGAATTAAATCTGTCCCCACCACCGAAACATACACCCCTTTGGGGACATGCACCCCGCGCATCTCACGCCGATAATGTGGACAAGTATAAAGCAATTCACGCGGAATGATTTTATCACGCAGGATTTTGCCATCATGATAAATATCGTGCAAAAACAGGTTTAAGGCGGTGATACGTTGTGTCAATCCACGTTCCAACACATCCCATTCATCACTGTGAATGATACGCGGGAGCAAATCATACGGAAAAATCTTTTCTGTGCCTTCTTCACGCCCATACACAGTAAAGGTAATCCCTTGATGCAAAAATGATAAATCGGCGGCTTGTTGTCGGCGATATAATTCATCTGCGCCAAACTCATTCAGGCGTTGATAAAGCAATTGATAATGGTCGCGTGGGCTATCAGGCGCGATGAACATCTCATCATACGCCTGACCAAGTTGATATTGGGGGAATAGCGCCGTGCCAGTAGGCATAAAATTATCCCTCATGGTTGTCAAATTTTCACGAAATAATGATTAAATCATATCCATCTCACAAAATTGTGTCAAATTTTGACAAGGGGGTGCAAGTGGGTTACAAATAATTGCATCTATTCACAAGGAGGTTTTTTGATGGACATCCTCGAAAATCGAGAGGCATGGTACGACCATTTTAGGCAAAACTGGCTGGCACACTATGAAGCCACAGGCGAAACCAATTTCAAAATTTATCAACACCCCAAAAATGAATACGCCCCAAGCGGAAAGGGGGTAGATTTAAGTAAAAGTAAACTCATCCTCATCACATCCGCAGGCGGGTATCTGAAAAGTAGCCAAATTCCTTTCGATGCGCCCAACCCATTAGGCGATTACTCACTTCGCACCTTTCCATTCAATACCCCATTCACCGAAATTGACTTCGCACATGACCATTACGACCACACCGCCGTCAATGCCGACCCACAGGTGTTATTGCCACTCCGCCATTTAGAAGATTTGGTCACAGAAGGGGTCATCGGCGGTTTGCACCATACCGTCATCAGCTATTCGGGTTATTTGCCCATTTCAGCACGCACCGTTGATGAATTATTCCCGCAAGTGTTGAAATTGGTGAATGAATCGGGCGCACAAGCCGCCTTACTGGTGCCATCCTGACCGCTTTGTACGCAATCCGTGGGATTGCTGGCGCGAGGACTAGAAATGAACGGCATCGCCACCACCACAACCAGTTGGAATGCGGGTGTGGCGCGATTGGTGAATCCGCCCCGCTTGGTCATCACCAAATTGGCACGCGGGGCAACATTAGGCAGACCAAATGACCCAGACCAACAACGGCGGGTGTTGTTAACCACACTCAATCGGCTCAAAGAGGATGCGCCACTCGAACATATCACCTTAGAAGAGACCATAGACCCGTGAGAGGTGCTATATGATTTTGGAACTCATTTCGCATCGCCCCATCACATCCCAAAACGCCCCGCCCCTGCTATTCGTTCACGGCGCATGGCATGGCGCATGGTGTTGGGATGAATACTTTTTGCCCTATTTTGCCCAAGAAGGTTATCACGCCCATGCACTCAGTTTGCGCGGGCATGGCGATAGTCCAAAGACCAAGCGTATGTTTTTGAACGGCGTATGGGATTATGTGGCAGATGTGAAACACATTGCCGACCAATTGCAAGCAGAACATGGCGTATTACCAATCCTCATTGGGCATAGCATGGGCGGGTATATCATACAAAAATATCTGGAAAGGCATGATGCGGGAGGCGCGGTGTTGGTCGCATCCATC
>JALONZ010000017.1 GCA_025454675.1 Anaerolineae bacterium
ATGATTATGATGCCATTGATTGGTTGCAACGCAATGTGATAGGGTCGCCTGTCATTATTGAAGCACAAAGTTTTAATCCATTGTACCGTTGGGGCGGGCGTATTTCGATTAATACGGGTTTGCCGTCTGTGGCAGGTTGGGATTATCATCAAAAACAACAACGGTCATTAGGCTCAATGCCCCAAATAGTAAGCCAACGCGCCGCCAATGTGAATGCGTTTTATAGTACACTTGACATCAATGTCGCCAGCAATATTTTGCGCTTCTATAATGTCAAATATGTGATTGTGACCGATTATGAAATGAAACGGTATATCAACACAGGCGGATTGGTCAAATTTAACGAGATGGTAGAACGGGGTTTGCTCACGGTGGCATATCAAAACGAATTGACCACCATCTATGAGACGAATCAAGATGCTTTATACGAGTTATTTGTGAAGAATATGAGCGAAACAATCGCCATCCCATGAGGTGAAGAATGATTTTTGAATGGCTCGCCCGTGAAGGGTGGATGATGATAAATTGGTGGTTACTGCTCACGGTTGGCGGGTTAACCGTGTTACCGTTATCAGTGCGACTGCTTCATGCTTTGCCTGATAAAGGATATACACTCACCCGTCCGATGGGCTTGTTGCTCATCACACTGGTGTATTGGTTATTGGGCATATTGGGCTTCACCCCGAATACGGTGGGGAGCATTGTGATTGCGTGGCTGGTTGTTTTGGGCATCAGTTTGGTCATTTATAAGACCCATCCGCACAAAATGGAATGGCGTGCATGGTGGCGCGAAAATCGGACGGTGATTATCGTTGCCGAAATTTTATTTATCGCCTTATTTGTGGGCATGACCATCTATCGGGCGCATCAAAACGAATTGCGCTCCACCGAAAAGCCGATGGATTTGGCATTTATGAACGCCATCCAACGGAGTCCCGATTTTCCACCCGATGACCCGTGGTTATCCGATTATTCCATCAGCTATTACTATATGGGCTATGCGATGGGCGCGATGGTATCCACATCCGCCGATTTGCCCGTCACCATCGGTTATAATTTGAATCTGGCGAGTTTATTTGCGTTGGCAGGCGTGGCGGTGTTTGGGGTGGTGTATAACCTGATTCGCGCCCAAGCCTTAGCGAATTTATTCGATAACCGTCCGACACGGGCGATGGCAATTGGATTTGGCTTATTAGCCACTTTCTTTTTGGTGTTGATGAGCAATGGTCACATGGTGATGGTCGAAATGCCATACCGTGAGCAAAGCGTGGATGAAGCGCGGTTGTTCCATTTGGATACCAAAGGGCGCTCTGCCGATTATGATGAAAATGGCAATCCCTTACCCGTTTTTGAGGCGTTTCAACAACCCATTAGCGGGTGGGATATTGGACGTTATCCCAGTTGGTGGTGGTTTGATGCCAGCCGTACCATCACAGAACGCGCACTTGATACCCCTACTCAAAAGGGTGGGCGCGTGAACGAAATTATAGATGAATTTCCCAGTTTTAGCTTTATTTTGGGGGATAGTCATCCACATGTGATGTCGTTGCCATTTGTGGTGTTGGCGATTGGCTTGGCGCTGAATATTTTGCTCTCATCCCAAGCGCCAACACCCACGCAAACGCTATTTTACGGGATATTGGTCGGGTCGCTCATCTTTTTGAATACATGGGATGCACCGATTTACATGGTTGTGTTATTAGGTGCGGAATTGCTCCGCCGATTGGCTGTGGAGGGGCGTGGATATTTATCGCTGATGGATTGGGTGAGTCTGATTTATTTTGGCGCACGCCTGATAATTATCACATTGGTGGTGTATTTCCCATTTTTAATCAGTTTTCAATCGCAATTGGGCGGGGTTTTGCCCAATGTGTTGTATCCGACACGCCCACAACAACAATTGGTGATGTGGTTGCCATTTTTGTTGTTGATTAGCTTTTATTTGATTGTTGAGATGATACGCGGCATTCAAGCCAAACGGATGAATTGGGGGCTTGGCATTACCGCATCGGCGAGCATCGTTTTCTTTTTGATTTTGGCGATGGTGATGTTGGTTTATATTGGCATCACCAGTGAACAAGGTACGGCTGTAAGTAACACGATTCTCAATTTTGTGAATACGGCAGGTGGTTGGAATGCCACCAACGAACAACTCATCAACCGCCGACTGGGGACAATCATCACCCCGTTGTTCATGATGGTCATATTGATGTTGGTTGTGGCGCGATTATTCCCCCGCTTTTGGCGTGAAAAAAGAAAAAATGATTCTTCTAGCACGATAACCTACTCACCATCCACTGCGCTGGTCTTATTATTGCTGGGTGCAGGGGTCGGATTGGTACTCATCCCCGAATTTTTGTATTTGCGTGATAATTTTGGTTGGCGGATGAACACCGTGTTCAAATTTTATTATCAAGCGTGGGTGATGTTCAGCATTGTGGCGGCATATGGTGTATATAGTATCATTGCCGATATAAAAGTGTGGCGACCCATGTTCGCAACCCAAGTTGTTTATGCGCTGTTGGTGGTGTTGGTGGCATTTATGGGTGTGATTTATCCCGTGTTTGGATTTTATCATCGTGCGTTTGTCGAAACAGGGCGTACATCCATTCAATTCCCAAATACATCCCCGCTCACGCTTGATAGCGGACCCGATTTGATTGATAGACAAGATTACCAAGCCTTGATGTGTTTATCAGACAAAGTGGGGGGGGCGGATGTCGTGGTCGCAGAAGCCCGTCCGCAAGGGCGGTATGTGAATTATAATGTTCAACATGGACGCACAGGCACACTCACAGGAATTCCTGTGATTTTGGGATGGACAGGGCATCAAAGCCAGTGGCGTGGTGATAATTATTTTGAATCGGTTGGCACGCGCGAACAAGATTTAGACCGATTATATACTGCCTTTTCGTTGGCGGATGTATTGTCTATCATTAACCAATACGGGATTGATTATATCTTGTATGGCACAAAAGAACGCGAATATTATGGCGCGGGTGGCGAGACGAAATTTTTAGATAATTTTGAGGTGTTTTGCGAATCGGGTAATACGCGCATTTATCGGGTGATTGAACGTTATGACCCGTTTGCGAATCAGTGATAAAGGTGATTTTATGCAAGCTGTGGTGCAAGAAACCAATCAAATTGAATCCGTAACACCCCATTTACGCATCACCATTCGCTATGAATGGTTGGCTGTCTTGGCGCTGGTCATGTTTTCGGTCATATTCCATTTGGCGGGGTTGGATGAAATCCCGTTATCGGATACCGAAGCCCAACAAGCCTTATCCGCGTGGCGTAGCACCATGCCGAATGTCTCTGGCACACCGATTTTAGCCGATAGCCCAATGGTATGGTGGTCACAAAAAATTGCCTTTAGTTTATTAGGTGGTTCAGATTTTTCCAGTCGCGTATTCACTGCGCTGGCAGGTGTGTTACTCAGTCTATCCCCTCTGATGTTCGTCCCGTTATTAGGTAAGAGTCGGGCGTATATCATGACCATTCTGATGAGTGTATCGCCGATTTTGCTGGCGACATCGCGCACAAGCGCAGGGACAACATGGTCACTTTTGTTGGCGGTGGTGGTGCTGTGGTTTGCTTGGCGCTATTATGAGACATCGCTCAAAAAATACGGGTTATCTGCCCTCATTGCGGGCGCATTGCTCATCATGATGACCGAATCGCAAAGCCCACTACTTGCACTCGTTTTGATTGCATCGGGTTGGTTTGCCTTTTTATTGACCATTTACGCCCAATTTGTGGAAGAATCGCCAACTGACCTGATGACCCAATTTCGCGCACGATTGGCAAGTTTGCCATTTGTTGAAGGACTCATATTAGGCGGATTCATCGTTTTTACGGTTGCATCCGGTTTTATGTTTGCATCTGACGGCTTAAAAATTGTTGGCGAAAACATATCACGCTTTATCGGTGGGTGGACGACCAGTTATCAACACCCACAAGCCTATCGCCCATTTGATGCGCTCATTTTTTATGAAATTTGGTTAATCCCTTTCTTTTTAGTGGCGATTGGAATGCTCACACTCCAACGCAAAATCACTTTTATTGAACGTTTTTTGATGTTGTGGGTCGGGTTTGGATTCCTTGCTTTGGTGATTTATCCCGATATGGCGGTTACACATGCCGCATGGATAACGATTCCCATGATTGCACTCATGGCTTATGTCATTTCGCAAGCCTTTTTACCCTTTTCACCACCGATAGATGCGGTTGTTTTGGTGACAGATGAGCGTGGGTTGTTGTGGGGCAAATTTGTGGTGGCGTTGATGTTATTTGTGATGTTTATCTTGTTCACGGCGCATGTCCAATTTGTGAGTCGGGGCATTTTGTTATTGCTGAATGGCACACCTAGTAATTTCTTTGCCAGTGTCGGCTCGGCGGAATTGGCGCGTGAAATTCAAATTCGGCGTTATGTGGGTGTATCAGAGGCGATGCTGGTGGCGGTTATTGTTGCTGTTATGATGATGATTGGTTATTTTCTTGCTACGACCATCTGGGGCGCGATTGTGCCATTGCAAGGGGCAATCATCGGTATGTTTGCTTTTGTATGGATGGCGAGTATTGGCACGATGTGGGGCGTGATATGGGCGCGTGCCGATAATTCATTAGAGATGTTCCATTATCCGCAAACAACTTCACGACAAGCCTACTTGCTTCGAGAGACATTAGAAGATTTTGCATTTCGGCAATCTATGGGCATGAATAGCAGTTTGCCGATTGCCGTTTTAGCCCCATCGGATGGGGCGGTGGCGTGGTTATTGCGTGATTTTAATAACGCAAAATTCGTAACCAGCATCCAAGAAGCACAAAGCTATGAAATTGTTATCGTGCCACAAGGTGGTCATTCGCCACAATATTCATCTGATTTAGGTGGTGATTATGTGGGGCAGAGATTCAATATCTCCAATCGGTTTGGTGGGGTATCGGGTACAGCCAGTTATTGGCAATTTTTCCGTTATCCTGCCGATATTCTAAAAGCACCGCAACGGGCATTTATTTGGGAGATGAATTTGGATTTATTGGCGTGGTGGTTATTACGAGAAGTGCGTTATGCGCCACAAGTCTATGAATCGGTGTTGTTGTGGGTGCGTCAAGATGTGTACGATAGCGCACCACTCATCAATCCTGCAAGCGCGAGATGATGAACAATTTTAAGGATTTTTGTGATGATGTGTGTACCAAAGATGATTTGATAATTAACCAGATGAGTAATGAATCATGACAGAACCAATCATCCCAGCAGGTGCAGATGAGATAAATGCACTCATCCAAACCTGTTTGACGGGCGACCAAACCGCCTATACCGCGTTATATGACCATTTTGCCACAGGTATTTATCGCCTGTGTTATAGCCTTGTATTTCAGCGCCAAGATGCGGAAGATGTGATGCAAGAGACCTTTGTTTATGCGTTCAAAAATTTGCATCGGTTTGACCCTAGCCGTGCATCGTTCAAAACATGGTTATATACGATTGCTGTTAGCCGATGCCGTAATACCTATCGGCGCAAACGCTTGCCGAATATTGATTTTAGCCAATTATTCCGCCTCGAAATTGCCGCCCCGCGTTCTGAACGCCCAGAAGCAGAACTAGCGCGTAAAGCGGCAGAAGATGCACTACGACAGGCGCTCTCATCCCTCACCCCACCGTTGCGTGAGGCGGTTGTATTGCGTTATGGACACGGATTGACCTATCGTGAAATTGCAGAAGTGATGGGATGCCCAGCCAAAACTGCCGAAAGTCGGATTCGGTTGGCGCATCAACACCTCAAACATATTTTACAAGCACATGGTCAAGGGTTATTAGAGGAGTTATTGAGTTTTTAAGCCATGATACGATTATTTCATATCCTCTATTGCAAGTCGCGCATGGTGGCTTATGTGAATGGTGAACTGTCGCCAAAACTCAGAAGTCGGATGGCGCAATATATCGAACACTATCCAGAGTGTTATGTTGAATATCGTCGTCAACAAGATTTGCGACGCGAATTGGCTTCATGTGTGCCGATGATAGGTATTCCCCAAAAAGGACAATTACAACGCTTATGGCGCGTGATTGAGGGGGAGGTGGCAAAACCAGCCACGCTCATTTTATCATTGCCACAAATCATGACTTACACTGTGGCATCATTAGCATTGGTGAGCATGGTGATTGTGATGACGATTTTATACCCATCCGATGGGACGACCCTTGTCATCACACCGCCTACACCTGATAATGCTGTGTTGGCTATTAGAACGAGCAACCCAAACCGCACGGCACAACCGATTGCCGTCACATTTGTGGCGATTGCAACATCTGATGGTTTTATGGTTGCCACCGAAGCAAAAACGGCTCAAATACCGAATAATAACCGTAATCCAAATCCATATCCCACCCCCAGACTTGGAGAGTGATAGTAATGGCTTTATTGACACGTTCTGATTCATCCCCAGAAGGGGAAAATAACAACACATTCACCCGTTGGCTCTCGCAATCGGTTTTGCTCAATTGGGAATTGATTGCATGGGTGATTGTATTGGCACTCGCCATATTCACACGATTTTATATTTTAGGCGAGCGCACCATGAGCCACGATGAAAGCCTACACACGGTTTTCTCCAATAATTTATATGAACGGGGTGATTTTAGTCATAACCCCATGATGCACGGTCCCATCTTATTTCATGCAACCGCGCTATCCTATCAATTGTTTGGTGTCAGTGATTTTAGCGCCCGCGTCTATCCCGCTATTTTGGGCGTGATGATGGTCATGTTCCCCATTTTGATGCGTCCTTGGTTGGGGCGTAAAGGGGCATTATTGGCGGGTCTGATGATTTTGGTCTCGCCATTATTGCTGTACTACAATCGTTATATCCGCGAGGATACGCCCGCGATTATGGCGACCATTATCATGTTTTATGCGACCATTATGTACACCAATGGACCGCCTAATCAGCGCACAAAAGCGCATTGGCTATATATTTTGGCGGCGGCGAATTTGTGGAACTTAGGCTCTAAAGAGACGGGTTTCTTTTATGTCGCCATTTTTGGTGCATTCCTCACCCTTTACCTGATTGTTCGCATCATTCAGCATTATACGGGTATCAATGGACGACTCATCTTTCACTCGGTAACACTCTCTATGCTTTTTGCGGGGACGTTATCCATTTTGCTGATTATGGTGTTATCCATCTCGATGTTCCCCTATCCCACATTGGATGAGCGATTAGCTTATTGGGGGGCGCAAATCTCTGCAACATTACGATTTGAGCCGATTAGCACCGATTTCACCACATTTTTAGTGTGGTCGGGGTCGGCAATTGTCTCGATGTTAGCCGTTGTCATTGCGACTGGCATTTGGGCATATCGCAAAAAAGAGGAAGACCCCACTTATCTCATTGTCCTCGATATTATCGCTGTTGTCTTCTCGGTGATTGCCTTCCTCCTCATCTCGCGCAATTTTTCGACTATCACTGTTATTAATGAGCAGGGGGTTTCAGAAGTGCGGAGTATGGCATCGGCGGCGATGTCATTGGGGTGGATTGTTGCCATCTCCTTCGGTTTGGTATATGCCGCCTTCCGCCTGCGTCTGTCGGGGAGTTTTACCCGTCTGATGGTTGCCTTTTTGGTGGTGGCATCGGTTGTTTTGGCGGGGCTGATTGTTGTCGAAGAATTATCGCATGTGCCTGCGCGTGATAGAGAAACCGTTGCCCAACCCGCAGAACCGGGTGTTGAACAAGTGGCTGTGGTCGAAACAGAAGCCTTTACTACAACCCCGATTGTTTGGACATGGGTGGTTGGGGCAGGGGTGATTTTATTTGTCATCAATAGCAAGGTGGCTGGTTGGTGGCGTGTTTTGAAAAAGTTCCCCGAATTTGATGTGTGTATGGTTTTGGGGGCGCTAACACTCCCTTGGCTGGCGGCGATTATCTTATCGCTGACACATAGCACCTCATCCGATTGGATAGCTGTAGGCACATCTGCGAAATGGGTTGTGGATTTGTTGCCATTGGGTGGCATTAACGAATCGGATGCCATTTTACGGACAGGGCAGTTCATCATCGGATTCATGGCATGGTTTCCCCTGATGGCGATGAGTATTGCTGGTGGGTTGGCGTGGAATTGGCGACGCTATTTGATGGCATCGCTCGTATTTTATTTGTTGTTCCTATTTTTCTATACCACCATGTTCACCAACCCAGAGGGGATTGCATCGGGTTTGGTATATAGTCTGCAATATTGGATGGAGCAACAAGGCGAAAAACGGGGCAATCAACCGCAATATTATTACACGTTGGTCATCATGCCGTTCTACGAATTTTTGCCCATCATCGGTAGTATGTTGGCAATGGTGGCGGGATTTGTGTTTTTCTGGCGTAAAAATCGCCAAAAAGAAGAAACACTCCAAAATACCAGCTATGGTGGCGGGTTGTTATTTGGTGTTGGGTTGGCTGGTGCTTTAGGATTTGCGGGTTGGCGTGTTTTATCGTTACGTGACATCGAAGCCGATAGCACATTCCAAAGAATGATTGCTATGCTCCCCAATGCGTTGCTCGCATTATTTGCATTATTGGTGGCATGGCTGATTTGGCGTTTGTGGTTGGAATGGTCACGGCGCGGACGCTTGGCAAAAGGGGTGTTACAACCAATTCCGACTGCGTTATTTAATTCGTTCTTTGTATTGACGGGTGTAGTAATTGGGTTGCGTCATTTACTTCTCATGGCGGGTTCGCCATTTGGTGATGCACCGAGTTATCAGACTTACCAAACGATTTATAACATTTTGACCATTTTATTCATCCCGTTAGTGGCGTTATCACTGGTGATGGTGGGTGTTTGGGCGATGATGATGTGGCGCGTATGGTTTATTAAAGATACCTTGCGCCAACGCGCCATCGCTGACCAAGAAACACCGACTCATGTTGACGGTGAGTTGAACACACAATTACCACCGATGGAATCCATTTTGCCGGAAGAAACCCCGCGTGGGATTGCCCCTGTGCTGGCGTGGCTTGGGCGTGAATTGGGTTATATTGGGCGTTGGATGTATGAACAAATCCGCCGCCCCATTTGGGTATTAATGGGTTTAAGCATCCTGATTAGCGTGTTGATTGTCGCGCTCATCAATAACCATTTCTTCTTGCTCACAGAAATCCCCGCCAATCAATATATTATTTTCACGTTGCCGAATTTGGCAAATGGTGGCGCTGTTTTGGCGCAGGTTATCCTGAGCATCCTATTCCTTTTTGGTATTTTGGGATTGGGCTTGATGTGGATGTTGTTGGGGTATGAACTCGCACCACAACATGCCAGTTATGCGACCAGCATTCGTAAAAATTGGGCGCGTCTGACCCGCCTAACGCCACGTATTGCTGGATTATTGCCCCGCCCACAGGCATCCGAATCGCAAGAGGATGAATTTGAATCCGAAATTGATGCGATTTTGCCAAAAGATACGCGCCGTTGGTGGTTTAACCTGCTCAACGGGCAAATGCTGAGTATCAGTTTCTTTGGCATTTTGAGCTTATTCATTGCGGCAGTCGCATTTTACTTGCTGTTTTGGGATTCTGTTTATCTGACTGCGATTTTGTGGAATGGACGTGGTGTTCAACGTAACATTGATTTCCAAGCCATTTTGCAAATTGGCGGGTTCATTTTACAAGTCATCGGCTTGGTCATTATCCCGCTTGCGGTCGGTATTTTTGCCATGCTTCAAGCCTATAATTTGTTGGGATGGGTGTGGTCGGCATTGGCAGTTAAATCACCGCAAGTTGACCATTCACAATTTGTCACCGAAACATCAACTGAACTTGAAACGCAATCGCAAGATGACCGTCAACATGAATGGAAACTCAAAGAAGTACCTGTGTTGTTATTCATCAGTTGGTGGGCAGTATTTAACTTGTTGGCATATACCCTCGCGGGCGAAAAAATGCCTTGGCTTGGCACACACATGAGTGTCCCGATGATATTCCTCACCGCGTGGTATTTTGGCACGACCTTTGACCGCATCCAATGGAGCAAATTTGCCAGTCGTGGGTGGGTATATTTATTCATCTTCCCATTAATGATGTTGGCGGCGTTCCGCCTTGTGTTGCCTCCATTATTCGGTGAACAACCCTTCTTAGGCACATCACAAACGCAATTGGCTTATACCTATAATTGGTTAGGCGCATTGGCTTTGTTTGCGGGTGGCGGTTATTTTGCGGTGTGGTTGGCGCGGAAATTGGGTTGGAGTTCATTACGGCAGATGTTGGCTGTTGCGACTTTTGCTGTCTTAGCGATTGTTACCGCGCGTTCCTCTTGGATTGCATCCTTCATTAATTACGACCTTGCCACCGAATACTTGGTATATGCACACGGTGGACCCGCCAATAAATTTGTCACGGAACAATTGGCAGAATTGAGCATTCGCTCAACGGGTGGCATGGGCTTAAAAATCATGCACGATAACCGCTTCTCTTGGCCTGGGAGTTGGTATTTGCGTGACTTTACCAATGTGCAATATATTGATACACGCACACCAAGTCAAGAAGAATTACGCGATACGGTTGTGGTGATTGTTGGTGATAGCAATAATTCTAAGATTGAGCCATTGGTGCGTGATAATTATCAAAAATTCACCTATAAACGTATGTGGTGGCCCTATCAAGATGCGTATTGGGATTTAACCGCCACAAAAATTAATGATTGGCTGGGATTTTTAGACCCCACGGCATCCCTGCGTCGGCGTGGTTGGTTCGATATTTGGTGGGCGCGGAATTATGACACGTATGAACGTGCGATTTTTGTGGAAGGGCGTTCATTTAATACTGATTTTGACCTGACCAAGTGGCCCGTCTCGGATACGATGTATGTGTATATCCGCAAAGATATTGCCTCGCAAGTGTGGTTGTATGGTGTGGGTGATGGTAGCCCACTCAGCCAATTCACCCAATTGCAAGTGAATGTGTGTAATGAGAATTTTGTATCGCGCCAAGCGATTGGTATCTTCCAAGACCCGTTACAATCGCTAAATCGTCCGATTGGGTTGGCTGTGGATGCGGATGGGCGTGTGTTTGTGGCGGAAGAAGCCGAACAAATTTCGCGCATTAGCGTTTTTAATGCAACTGGCGACCTGATTACTTCATATGGACAACCCGGCCCCGCATCACTTGCAGGTGCATTCTTTAACCGTCCGCATAGCTTGACGATTTCGCCGAGTGGTGTCGTTTATGTGGCAGATACATGGAATTATCGCATCCGTGCATTTAGCAGGCGTTTTAGTCAATTGAAGATGTGGGGGCAACCCCTCACAATTGGCGCAGATGCCCCGATTGAACCACTTGATGGTTTCTGGGGTCCGCGTGATGTCAAAGTGGATGTGAACGGATTCGTTTATGTGGCAGATACGGGCAATCGGCGCATTCGGGTCTATACACCAGATGGTATTTGGGTACGCGATATTGGGCGTAGTGGTAGTGGTAATGGTCAGTTGAATGAGCCTGCTGGTTTGGCGTTGCATCCTGATGGACGGATTTATATTGCCGATACATGGAATAAACGCATCGCAGTATTCAACACCGATGGCACATTCATCAAGAATTTTGAAGT
>JALONZ010000468.1 GCA_025454675.1 Anaerolineae bacterium
GCTTCCGCCTGTTTTTTCGCCTCACGCTTGGCTTTTTCTTTGGCATAATCTTTCGCAAATGTGGTATCTTGCGGTTTGAGTTCTTCCGGAACACGCGCCTCATCTTCGGTGATGAGTCCTTCGGAGAGTAACACCCGTTTGAATGAGGTGATTGCCACTTCTATCATGTGCAAATCGGGTTGGCGGGTGGTCAGGTGTTGGAGTGCTAAATTGGGTGTGACCATCAGGCGCACAAGCGGTTTTTCGATATTTCTTGCAGTCCAACGGAGCAATTCATACGCGATGCCTGCAATCACAGGGATGAGCAACACGCGGGATAACACCAACAAAATGAAGGGCGGTCTGCCCAACAACGAAAACACGAAGATGCTCACAAATACAACGGTGAGTAAAAATGCCGTCCCGCAACGCGGATGTTCAATCGGATATTTTGCGACAATTTCGGGGGTGAGTTCATCACCTGCTTCATAGGCGTTGATGGTTTTATGTTCCGCGCCATGATACCCGAATAGACGTTTGACATCAGGCATCAGACCAATCAGCCAAATATAGCCGATGAGAATCACCAATTGGATGACCCCCTCAATCAGATTGATGAGGAAGGCATTGAATCCGATGGATGTATAACCTGCCTCGCCTTCGGTGAGTCCCAACGCCCCCCCGATACCCGTTGCCGCGGCAGTTGGCAATAAAAAGAAAAATCCAATCCCGATGATGAGTGCGAAGCCAATGGTCAAAATGCCGATGGGTCCGCTAAAACTGGTGGATTGTTCTTCTTCGCCCATTTGCACATCCGCCGACCATGTGAGGGCGCGTGTGCCAAGCCCCAGCGCATCCCATAATCCGACCACGCCACGCACAAACGGCGTTTTGCTAATCCAACCGCCATAAATGCGTTTACTGAGGGGTTGCTCATGGATGACGATGCGCCCTTCTGGGTCACGGGCGGCGATGGCAGATGTTTTTGCACCGCGCATCAACACGCCTTCAATCACGGCTTGTCCGCCATACGAAAATTTAATCTCATGTTTGGGTTTTTCGAGTACACGTTTATCTGGCATAACGACACACTTTCCTACTCAATTGGGAGTAATAGATAACGATTATTCGGGGTGATTTCGGTGATATTGGTCGCACCAATGGGTTGCATGAACAACCACACATCCCCGCCGACCACACACCCTTCTGGTGGCGGTTCACAATTTGCACCTGCGAGGATAAGCCGATAGAGTCCATTTTCTGGGCGCATAACGACCATATCACCCTGATGATTGACCAAGTAGGCTTTATCGGATGTGGCGCTGATTTCCAGTGTCACGGCTTGCGCTGTCCGCGCCCATGTCACGATGGTTTGCATCTGATTGAGGTGATATAACTGCACCACATTGGTGCGGTCATTACGGGCAAAATGCGTTTCATACACACCGTTCAAATATTGCGAAACGACCTTCCAGCTATAAAAGGCGGGGCGGGGTGTGCCATCGGCGGGGGATAAAATCCCAAATGATTCTGCACCTTGTGGCAAAAATTGGTCGTATAGTTTATACACTGCGATACGAGTCGCGCCCGCCGCCAATGCTTGTGATGCCGATTGTATCAAGAAATTGGCTTGATGTTGCAGGGTGATTTGAAATTGTGGACGATTCACCATCCAATTCGGGTCTAAATTGGGGCTGGCATTGGTCTCTGTAACCCAAATTTGTTTATCGGTGAAGCCATATTGATTGAGCAAATCCCGATACAATTTTACGAGGTCATAAACGGTATCGGTGCGAAAATAAATATGCAAACTGAGCGTATCGAAATAATAATTATATTTTTCGCCATCAGGGTCATTTTTGATGCGCTCCAATAATTGGTCGGTATACAGGCGTTCCCCGCGATTCACATCATGCCAATAAGTTGTGCCTGCAAGGTGGATGCGGGCGGCTGGATTGCCTTCTTTGACCGCCAGATACGCCACTTTCACCATCTGGAAATAATCTTCAAGTGTCCCCTCAAATTCAAATCCATAGACACCAGGGGCGATATCGGGTTCATTCCAGATGATGAAGCGATTCACCCCGCGCGAGGCGTAATATGCCCCAACTTTTCGCATAAAATTTGCCCATAGATTGTTGGGGTCGTCCACAGGTAGGTATAATCCGCGAGGCACGCCCGCATTCGGAGCGCCATCGGTCGCCCATGCGGGCGTATTTTTGACGACTGCGACAATTTCGCGGTTACAATCGGACGCATACACTAGCCATTCATCAGGGATATTCAAAAATCCCACAAATTCATCGGTGTTATTCGGTTGATGGTCTGCCCAATTGAAAATCAGGCGTTCCCACCCCAATCCCAATTCGCATGTGAGTTCGGGATACCAAAATCCTTCAACAATGCCGAATATATTTTCATCTGGGGTGAGGTATGAAATCGCATTTTGTGCGCGGGATGGGGTAGGTGTGTTGCCCATGACAAAACATAACCCAATGAGTAGGCTGAATAAAATAATTTTTCGCATCAAGTTCACTCACTGTTGACAGGACGAATATCTTGTAAATTGGCTTGCAGGGTTTGTTTATTTTGCCATTCGTTCATTTCGAGTTCAAAGGCGATATCCACTCTATCGGGCATTTTATTCACCCATTCGCCCAGTCCGAAGCCGATTGCATCGAGGGGTGGTTGGCTGGCACGCGAAATTTTTAATTTGAGGTGTTTGCCATCTTTGCCAACCGTTTTACATTCTGCCACATGTACATTTCGACACATGAACACGGGTTTGGGGTTGCCATTACCACATGGTTCTAATAAGGCGAGTGCATCTACCATCTCTAAATTGAGTTGATGCACATTCAATTCGGCATCAATTTCAAGCGTAGGGACGAGGGTTTGCCCACTGAGTTGGTGATGCGCCATATCCGTCAGGCGGTCTCGTAAGGCAGGGATATTATCATTATGGATGGTAAAACCTGCCGCCAACGCATGACCACCGTGTCGGATGAGCAAATCGGAACATTGGTCAAGCGCCGATGTGATGTCGAATTGCGGGATGCTACGGCACGAGGCACGGCTTTCATTTTCGCCCAATTCCATCACCACAGACGGCTTAAAATATTCTTCTGTGATTCTGCCCGCCACCAATCCCACAATGCCGG
>JALONZ010000469.1 GCA_025454675.1 Anaerolineae bacterium
ATTTTCATCTCATATGCACGCAAAGACGGGCGCGACCTCGCACTCCGCCTACAAAACAGCCTCACTTCTCACGGCTATGATGTGTGGCTGGATACATCCGAAATTGACGGCGGGGGTAGCTGGGGTAGCGAAATTGAACGCGCCATAGATGGTTGTCATACCCTGTTGGCGCTCATGTCGCCCGCATCCTACACATCCGAAATTTGCCGTGCGGAACAACTCCGCGCCATCCGCAAAGAAAAACGCATTATCCCCCTGTTGGTGCATCCCACCGACCGCCCCATCTGGCTGGAAACCCTGAATTACCGCGATTTTACCCATCCTGATGCTTATGAAACTGCCTTCGCGCAATTGCACACCGATTTGCAATCATCTGATTATACGGCGGTGGCGCGTCCCAACACACCCAACACCGCAGAACCGCTCGCCAAGCATTTCATCGCTCGTCCAGATGAATTTGAACGCCTGAAAAATGCCATTTTGAGCGATGTGACCGATAGAACAGTGGCGCTCACGGCATTACAAGGCATGGGTGGCATCGGAAAATCCGTTTTAGCCAACGCCTTATGTCATGATGAAACGATGCAAGATGCCTTCCCCGATGGCATTTTTTGGGTCGAAATTGGGCGCGATGTGAGCAATATCGCCGATAAAATGAAAACCATCGGCACAACATTAGGCGATAGCGCGGGCAATTACAGCACGCCTGATATGGGCATCGCCAGCCTACGCAAATTACTCCCCACCAAATCGGTGCTGATTGTGCTGGATGATGTGTGGGATGTGAGCATGGATGTCGCCAAGAAATTTTTAGCCACCTCACCGCGCTCGCGTTGGCTCATCACCACCCGCGATGAAAATGTCGTGGATGAAATGGGCGCGACTCCGGTCGAATTGGGTGTGATGACACCCGCCCAATCGGTTGAATTGATGAAAAGTTGGGCGGAACGGGGTGATGTGCAATTCCACACCATCGCCAAGCAACTGGGTTATCATCCGTTGGCGCTCAAAATTGTGGGCGCACGCCTCAAAAATATGACCACTGCCGATTGGTCTGCCAGTTTTGATAGCATTTCGCGCATCAAAGGCGGGTATAGCGCCAAAAGTCGGGATGATAACCTCACGGTGTGTTTTGAGGTGAGTGTGCAAAGCCTCCCGCCAGAATTGCCACCACTCTATCACGCACTCGGCATTTTTCCTGAAGATGAATGGATTCCAGAAAGCATCGTTTCATCGTTATGGCGCTCGCTCAATCCGGATTTATCCGCCATTGATTGCACCGACATCATCATAGACCTCGCAAAATTGGCGCTGATTGACCGCCAACGCGATGAAACCCACGCCGAAATCCGCACACATGACTTGTTGCATAGTTATAACCGCGAAAAAATCAAAGCGCATTATGCCGATACGCAAGCCCAATTCATCAGCGCGTTGGGCAATCCCTACGCCCTGCCCCATGATTACGCATGGCGGTTTTATGGGTATCATCTGAAAGAAGCGGGGAATATCGCCCGTCTGCGTGAACTCATCGCCGATTTTGTGTGGTTATCTACCAAACTGGTCGCCACCGAAACAGGCGGACTTATCGCCGATTGTGATTTATTGCTGATGGATGATAAAACCGCGTCATTCCCCAAATTATTGCGGTCTGCGCTGGCTAATTCATCGCATGTCACTGATGCGGATTCATCGGCACTGGCGCATCAATTAGTCGGGCGACTCATGATTCATCGCAAAACCGATGCCGATATTCGTGCATTCACCGATAGCATATTATCCGCGCCAAAACACCTATTCCCGCTCAATCCCGATACCGAATATGTCACGCATAACCCCGCAGGCGGAATGCTCATCCGCACGATGAAACATGATGACAATGTGAATGGCGCGGTTTTATTGCGTGATGGTCGGATTTTATCATGGAGCAATGACCACACCTTGCGCCTGTGGGATAATGATGGCAATCCATTGAACATCCTGCAAAAACACACCGATTATGTGTGGGGCGCGATGGAATTGGCGGATGGTCGCATTTTATCGTGGAGCGCAGATGAATCATTATGCTTGTGGGACAAGAATGGCGAACACCTCAAGTCGCTAAAAATGCACACACGCGGGGTTATCGGCGCAATTGTCCTATCCAACGGCACAATCCTGTCGTGGAGTGATGATAAAATCATGCACTTGTGGGCGAATCATGGCGACCATATCCGCGACATCAAAGGGCATACAGGCAGTATTTATGGCGCGTTGCAAATGGCAGATGGTCGGTTGTTATCATGGGGATATGATAGCACATTACGCATTTGGAGCGAAACTGGCGATTTAATCACCACCATGCAAAAACATCAAGGCAGTGTGAACGGCGCGTCTGTCATGCCAGATGGTCGCATTTTATCATGGTCGCGCGATTTTACCGTCCGTATTTGGTCATCAGACGGCGAAAAAGTCACCACGCTCAAAGGACATACCGCCATCGTTGAAGGCGCGTGCCTATTGCCCAACGGGAACATTTTATCTTGGAGTGAAGATACCACCCTACGTATTTGGGATAATCTTGGCAATCCAATCAAGACGCTCGAAGGGCATAAGCAATCGGTCACAGGGGTATATGTGTTCCCTGATGGACGATTTTTATCGTGGGGATATGATAATTCACCGCATTTATGGGGTGTGGAAGGCAATTTATTAGCCAAATTCGCAGGGTATAACCCCAACCGTGAACAAATCCCGCAAGCCCTAAAATTATTGGGTGGTCATTTGGATAGTGTGAATGGCATGTTGCCTGTTGCTGAAAATCGGCTCATCTCATGGAGTGAAGATAAAAGTCTCCGCATTTGGGAAATGGGGGGCATCCCGATTGCATCCTTGCGCGGTCATGCAGGCAGGATACGCGGGACAATTTTACTGGATGAATACCGTGCCTTATCATGGTCACGCGATAACACCCTGCGGATTTGGGATTTACGTGAAAAACCCGTTCAAACCTTCACAGGTCACGACACGGTTGTTTATGGCATCGCCACCCATCCAAATGGTAACGGATTTTTATCATGGTCACGCGATAGATTTTTATGTTTATGGCATTGGGATGGCAACATGAATAAAACCCTCGCAGGTCACACCGCAGGC
>JALONZ010000470.1 GCA_025454675.1 Anaerolineae bacterium
TGCCAATTGATACGATGCCAGCGCATTACTGCTATAGGCGCTAATCACCTCATCAAATTCGTCTTGAGCCTCATCCACAATCCCCAGCGCCCATAATTCGCGCCCTCGCACGATACGCGGGTCTTGTTCCAATTCAGGTGATAGCACCCATAACGGGCTGGGTTGTGAGATGCCAAATGTCGCACGTAACCAATCTTCTGCTTCTGTGATGTCTGCCACCACATCAAATGCAAATACATATTGTGCGGGCGGGGTAAATGGGGCGCGGTTGGCTAAAATATCCCGCGCACGCGAGGCAAAAAAAGTATTTGGTGCGATGCTAATCGCCTGATTCAACGCGATTTGCGTCGTATTGGCATCTCCCCGCGCCGATGCCAACACCCCAACTTGCAAATACGCATTCGCGCGGTCATCGGCGGTTGCGGTGGGTGTGGTCGCAATCCGTCCATATAATGTTTCTGCACCAAAGGTATCATTCACCGCAATCAACGCCTCCGCCGCCAATTGCAACCCGCTCACCGCTTGGGCGCTATTGGGAAATGTATCGGCAAGGCGCAAAAAGATGTCACGCGCTTCATTAGGGCGTTCTGTGGTCGCATATAAATAACCCGCACGCCATAATGCTTCGGCGGCAGTCTCCTCTAAATAACCAAAATTTTGGGCAATTTGCAAATATTCCGCGATTGCCCCCTCCACATCTTGCGCGACAAATTTTGTCCGCCCTTGCTCCAATAACCCATTCCCGAATAACGGGTCATTGGGGTATTGTGTGGTGATGGTCTGGAATGCCACATTCGCCGCCTCAAAATTGCCGAGTGCGCGGTATGATATGCCCAAATACAGGTGCAAATCGGCAGGGATGTCGCCCAGTTGTGCTTCGGTGGTATAGGTATTAAACGCCGTCACCGCGTCCCCATATTGCTCATTGAAATAATTCACCAGACCGCGTTGATAATTATTCAAGACTTGCCCATTTTGGAGCAAAATTTGCATGGCGCGATAGGCTTGTTCCGATTCAGGATACTCATTGAACACTTGCGTCATGCGGATTAACCCGCGCGGTATATCGCCCGCATTGATGAGTGCCTCGCCCGCCGAAAAACTGATTTGAGCGCGATAGGCACTATTCTGCGCGAAAGATAAAATTTGGTCATATTCGGCAACGGCTAAATCCACCTGCCCACGCGCCAAATGCAACAACGCCACCCGTTCATGCAGAGAGGCTTGTGCAAATGCGTAACGCGCCGTTTGCGTGGCACGGACATAACTGGCATAGGCTTCTTCGGTTTGACCCAAATTGACTTGTGCATCGCCAATGCGTTCATACACATAACTATCTATCAGGTTAGGGCGAATTTGCAGGTAAATTCGATAATCCGCAATCGCTTCCGTCCACATCGAAAGTCCCATATACGCATCACCGCGCATAAAATAGGCTTGTGCGCCCCGAAAATCATTCGGAAATTCGGTGATGAGCAGTGTTAGCGGGTCTATGGCATAATTGAATAACCCCTCGCGGATGGCGGCGCGTCCCATACCATAGGCGGCTTCGGCACGGATTTCGGGCGCGATTTCTGTGCCACGTCCCAGCAAGGCTTGATAGGCATAGACCGCATTTTCAAAATAACCATCTAACCAATAGCGATTTGCCACCTGCAAGGCAATTTCGGGGGGCATATCAGGCGTGGGTGTAAAGGTCGGTTGAATCGGTTGGGCGGGTTGAGATTGTAGAGTCGGTTGTTGGCTGATAGACGGCGGGGTGTTGGTGACAACCACAAAGGTTACATTCTCCCCTTGTGATGTGGCGGGTGAACACGCAACCAACACAATCACAGAGGTGATGAGCCACAAGCGTTTGATGAATTTTTGGGGTGGGTTATATATATTTTTCATAAATTGATTATTAACCAAATGCCTATCCTCTCGCAAGGGGATTATTGGGTGATATGCCTACGGATTCGGTTATATCACGCGCCACAATAACGGCACAAACATCTCCCATTCGGATAATCCTGCGTGCAAACTGACCAATTTATCTACAGGACGGGGTATATCCGATAACCGATAGGTTGGACGCAGAATCGCTATTACATCACCAACACGATACATCGCTTCGGGATGCCGTGTGCCAGTACCAAATAATCCCCGCCTTAATAAGGCACTTTGCGATGATACCAGGATGATATTTTCGCTAAATAAGTGATGATTAATCGCAAGCAAGTGACTATATTTCGTATTGATATCTACCAGATGCACATAACCAAAACGCCCATCCCCTGCTAAAGGCATTCGCATATAATCATAAAAAGCCGTATTTTCGGACGAATTGAGTCGAATAAAATTCGGTGCATCTTGATGTCCATGGTCAGCCACGAATAAAAATAATGTCCGTCCATCGGCAATTTGCGGGTCGGTCATGATACGATGCAATTGGCGCAATTGTTGTTTGATTTCATGATTCACTTGGGATGACAACGGGCTATACACATGCGACAACATATCAATATGGGGCAAATACATGCTCACATACGTTTTTTGACCGCGCGTTTGATGCAACACGCCATATAAACTATCCCACATATCCCCCAATCCGAAGTGGCGATGCTTATATTCAATCCCACGATGCAAAATCTTTGACAATCCCGTATCTAATAACCCATTATCCGATACCAAATGGGTCGAGATACCCTGTTGTGCCAATTTTTCGGCGATGGTGGGGATTTGCGTCATAGTGAGCGGGTTAATCCCCCACGATTCGAGGATACCATTCGGATGCGCCCCAATCAGGGGCTTCATATACAACATATCGCACAGCATTCCCACCTCGCGCAAAAATAGCACCGTCCCCATCATGCCATGTGACACAGGTTCAACACCCGTCCATAAACTGGTTAATGCCACAACGGTTGTGGATGGTGCGACCGATGTGATGGGGATTGCACCGCGCCCATCAGTGAGTAAATTCACCAGTTCCGCCAATTCAGGGTCAGCTTGGGCATGATGCAGTAGCGCGTTATAACCCATCCCATCCGAGATGAACAACACCACACGGTCAACATCTGTCGGAATCCCCAAAGATGCGTCTAGCGGGGTGGGATAATCCACACCAAAAATGTTACCGATAGTTT
>JALONZ010000471.1 GCA_025454675.1 Anaerolineae bacterium
ACGGGGTTCAAAATTGGCGTTCACCAAACCCAAACCGTTGCCGACAGTCGTGCTACCCACCAAGAAAGAGGCTTGGGTGGCTTCTTCAATCAGTAGGTCATCATCACTATCATACGGGGTAGGGGCATGTGCCGAGATTGACACACCCGCCAACGGACTCGCCGCACCATCAAAAAACAAGGTTGTGCCTGCATTATGCCAATCGAGTAGCACTTGCACATTATCGGCATTGAGGAGTGATTGGTCTGCGCCGATGATGAGTGCGCCATCTGGGATTTCATCCGCCGCGAGGGGCGCATCCAGCACAATGCTTTCGCTGATGACCAAATTGGGTGCGAGTGCGAGCAAGGCGCTCCGATACATATCCACACCCGCTTGGGCGGTGGATTCATCGGCGTAGCCTGTGGCAACGATGTGAATGGTGGCAGAATTACCACCCGCCGAAGCGATGAAACGCCCAAAAATTTCGGCTTCCTCACCATCGAACACGCCGAATAAATTGCCACCGATGATGACTGTGCTATCAACCGCCAAGCCAGAATAATTTATGCCCCCTGCTTCAATCATCGGGGCGATATTCATGCTCCGGTTGAGGATGTCATAACTAAAATCGCCCTCTGCCAACAAATGGAACACCACATCGCGTATGGACAATGTGCCAGATTGTTCGCCGAAGGTGGCATTATCCGCCGCGCCAAAGGTATCGGCATCGAACACCGCGGCGGTGTATAATCCGAACAGGTCGCCGAAGGTGGTATCATTCACCAACCGCCCCCCTGTGAAGCTATCCACACCGATGAGGATATTCGGGGTATCGGGCATGGTGAGGGCATTGATGGCGCGGGACAGGCGGGCGCGTTCCCAAAAATGTTGTTCCAGCACCACATTTTGACTGCCAAAGGATAACCCGCGTTCTTCTGGGGTATTCCAGATGAGGACAGAGCCTTCATCCAGCCCATTTTCGGGACCAAATTCATCTGTTGAATAACCCGCAATCATGTTATACGATAAGACCGCCAAGCCTGCGCTATTGCCACCCATTGGCACACCGCGCCAAAATGCTTCTTCGAGAGCCGTTTCGAGGATGCTCCCCGCGATAATTTGCATGGCAAACACTTGGTCGCCACCCAAAAAGTACACGCCTGCGAGGTCATCGGCAAAATAATCTAAAACAGCTTCTTGATTTGCCAATTCTTTGGTATAAACAGGGATGACCATCACTTCACAGGGCAATTCAGACATCTCGTTGCACACGTCTTCCAGTTGTCTGCGCCGACGTTCTGCATCACGGGTATTGATGAGCAAATCTTCGGCGGTTAGGACATCCACATCATAGGTGAACGAAGCAGGCACGACTAACATATAAACACGGTCTTCACCTGCGTGCGGGAGTACCGTCTCAACAAATCCAGGGAAGGTGTCGCCATAAAATCCGCCGATGGGGAGGAATGTGGTATCAGATGTTTCATCTTGCGCGATTGCCACCGATGCCAAAATACCGAGCAATGCGAGCATCATGCCGATTAAACGAATGTGTTTCATATCATATCCCTTTTATGTGTTGTGCTGTTATAGAGTGTTACAATCACCCATGATACCGCACTTTTGTGCAAAATGGGCGGATTGTTGTGTAAAATGCACGAACCTACTCCACAGGCTCCAACCGTACCGTAAAATGACGCAACGTCGGGGCTTGCCACACGATGCGGTGCCCCGTCACGCGGTCTTTTTGGTCGTTAATCGCAATCAAAATTTCTGCCAAATAATCCACATGACTTTGGGTATACACACGGCGCGGAAACGCGAGGCGCACCAAATCCATCGCGGATGGTTTTTCTGTGCCATCGGGTTGCATCCCAAACATCACCGAGCCAATTTCGACTCCGCGCACCCCGCCCACCAAATACAAGGCATTATTCAGCGACCACGCAGGATATTGCTCCACAGGGATATGCGGTAACATCGCCCGCGCATCCAGATATAAGGCATGACCCCCCGTTGGGCGCACAATCGGGATGCCCGCGGCGGTCAGTTTTTCGCCCAGATATTCAATCGTGCGGATGCGATAACGCAAATAATCGGGGTCGAGCGCCTCATATAACCCAATCGCCACCGCTTCGAGGTCATACCCTGCCATCCCGCCATAGGTGGGGAAGCCTTCCGTTAGGATGAGCATATTACGACACGTCAGCGCCAGATTATCATCATTCAGCGCCAAAAATCCGCCGATGTTCGCCATGCCATCTTTTTTGGCGCTCATCGTACAGCCATCGGCATAACTGAACATCTCGCGGGCAATTTCAATCGGGGTTTTATCGGCATAACCCTCTTCACGCAGGTGGATAAACCAGCTATTTTCGGCAAATCGGCAGGCATCCAAAATGAATGGCAAACCGTAGCTATGCGCCAATTCGCTGGCGGCGCGGATATTCGCCATGCTCACGGGTTGCCCCCCGCCTGAATTGTTGGTGACGGTGAGCATCACAAACGGGATATTTTCGACTCCGACCGTTTCGATGGTGTGCCTGAGCGCATCGAGGTCTATATTCCCTTTGAAGGGGTGGATGGTTTGCGGTTGCCGACCTTCCGCGATGACCAAATCCCGCGCTTCGCCACCTGTCGTTTCGATATTGGCGCGGGTCGTATCGAAATGGGTGTTACTGGGGACGACTTTGCCTTTTTTCACCGTGTTGGCGAACAAAATATGCTCGGCGGCGCGTCCCTGATGCGTGGGGATGACATGCTTGAAGCCCGTAATATCTTTGACGGAGGCTTCAAATTTATAAAATGAGGTCGCGCCCGCGTAGGATTCATCGCTGGCAATCATCCCCGCCCATTGCCGAGACGACATCGCGCCCGTCCCGCTATCGGTGAGCAGGTCAATCAGGACATAATCGGCATGGAGCAAAAATGGATTATAACCCGCATTCGCCAGATATTCGGCGCGTTGTTGGGGGGTGGTGAAGGTTATCGGTTCTACGGAACGAATCCGAAACGGCTCGACAACGGTCTTGATATGGGGTTGGTCAAATTGATTTTTGGGTGGCATAGGTCAAAATCCTTTTTCAAAAAAATATATCCAATTTAGGGTGAATTTTACCTGATATGGGGGGGGATGTCGAATATA
>JALONZ010000472.1 GCA_025454675.1 Anaerolineae bacterium
ACGCACAGGCGCAAGGCTAAATGTGGGGCTTGGGCGGTCATCAATCGTCACGCGCAATTCATAAATCGTATCGGGGGTCATATTGCGATAATCAAAAAATAAATACAAACTATTCGTGCCTGTCGGTAAACTGCCCGCAACGGTGGTTGGCATTCCATCTATTTCTGCGGGGGCGATGAATAGCCGCGAGACAGTTGGGGCGCCACCACCTTCCAATTGAACAAGGGGTTGGGTGATGCGGTCGAGTTGGATGCCCAATGTCGCACCCCGTTGCAAGGGTCGAACAAAATTCACAGGGCGGATGGTATTGATAAACCCACCAATCGGCACACATGAATCACGATTATTGATGAGTCCATCATCATTTGTATCTGTGAGGAGTAAACACGTTTCATCTGCACCCAATGGGCGAACAGGCACAGTTGTCGGGATGCCAACCAATTCACCGCGCTGATTATAGACCCCGCCCCCCGTCATGGTACCAGGGATGGGGGTATCGGTTTTTATCCATGACCTATCCCCGCCAATCGGTTCAGCGATGAAACTGCTAACGGTCCCGCGCAATGTCTCTACCGAGCTATTGCCCACATCTGGATAACCCACAATGGTGATGGTTTGGTCTAAATTGACATTCGATGAATCACCCAATTCAACAAATGGCAACGCCAGCGCATCCGTATTGACAACACGCCCATTCAATTCGCGGTTAATCCGCAATAATGCGAGGTCTTGCCCAATATTCGCCTGCGCCACTTCTGCATAATAGGATGGTACAGGTGGCTCATCCGGCAAAATGCTCAACGAAATGACAATCGTATCGCCACTACAGGCGCTATTCCTCACCGTATTATGCGCGTTGGTCACAATGAGACCAGAACGGTCAATCAATGTGCCACTCCCCACACAGGTGATAATCGGCAAATCGCCAACCGTGCGAATTTGCATCACATACACCGTTGAACGCCGAATACGGTCTAGGTCAATATCGGAGATGGTCGTCTGGGCAGATGTTGGGGTGATGATGAGAAAACAAGTTGCCATCATCAGGAAAATCATAAGCAATGCTTTTTCGCGCTGGATGTTAAAACATCCAGCTAGATGAAAAGACAGTAAGCGCACTAAAGGCGCTAAAAACCACCTCGATATTTGGATTTTTAGCCCCTTTAGTGGGCTTCTAAGGCGAATAGGCAGGTGCTTTAGCGCCTGTCGAAAATAACACATGAATTTTGCCCCACATTGAGATTGAGCTAATTTCATCATATCCATTAAAACTCCAATGTCCGCAAAAATTGTAAAAAGATGGCGCGGTCTTGGTCGAAGGTGCGTGCATCTGCCCGAAATGTGATGATGATGGCTTGCCCGCCACTGAGGGTTAAAATATCTTCACCCGCCACCACAATCGGAAAACTCTCTAAAAATGGGTTATTCTCGGTATCCACATAGGTATAACGCATCAAGGTGGCGGGTGTTTCCGATGTCAGCATGATTTGTTCCACCGATTGAATATCATATGTGGATAGGGAAATTGGGCGGTTAATGTTTAACGCATCCAACACATTGCGCTCGGTCATATCGGCACTAACAGGGCGCAACGACACCTGCAAGGTGGTCTTAAATCCCGTCCGTGACATATCACGCACACGAAACACATAATCACTCCCGCCTAATGTATCCAGTAACCAATTGGCTGGATAATTGACACGAATCCCCGCTTGTAAATCAGTATATGGAACAGTCGCGCTCACCACCCCACCGCGCAAATTGAGCGAATACAGCAATCCCAGAATAATCACCAAAATGGTCAAAAAATGCCCTAGTCGTTGCTGACGGATGAGGACTTGTTCACGCCCGGTAATTTCGACAAAACCCATACGCCTTAATCCCCTTCTACTGCTTCGCGCTCACGCCGTTCCGCATTATTGAATAAAAACGAGGTCAACACACACACCACACTCACCAACACCACACTAAACACAAAACCGAATAATGGACGTGTGCCACTAATCCCCAACACAAACCCACCATTGGTCAATGTGGCGCGGATGCTGATGGTCGCGCCTGTCACGATGGCGCTAAACAGCATGGCAATCGGCATGATGAAAAACACCTGCGGATTAAATCGTAACTCCGATAACCCATACGCCAACAACACACTCGACGCATAGTGCATGACGATATTGGTATACAATCGCAATGCCAACACATCCGGCGAGATGACACCCGCCTCTATCAGATGAAAATTGGTGACGGTCGCATAACCAACCGCCGATGCAGTCGCATACGCCAATGTATCCCACCGATTGCGGAAACCATCTTGCCATAAAATAACGCGCAATACCGCGTATTTTAGTCCCTCTTGGATGAGTCCAATCGTCAGCGCATACCCAAAAATCCGTTCAAATGACCCCGCCGATGATAACCACTCATCTGGATTCAGCGTATCAATGAGTGGCACACCAATCGCATTCGCCACCAACCCCGACACCAACATCACCGCCAATAATTGATGGCGCGGTTCTAAAACACGGCTTTCTTTCCACGCCGAAAAATACAACCACAGCATCACCGCCACCAATGGCAACGCAAGGTTCATCGGCGCAAATAACCGTTCTGGGATGGTCAACCCAACAAACCCAATGGCATAAAATCCCGCGCTAATGAGGGTTAAAATGCCAATTTCGCGGATGATGCTATTCCATACCCGCCGATACGGATAAACTTCTTCTTCTTCACGCGGGGGCGTGAGTAATCTGGGACGATTATATCTCATGTTGTTTCCCGTTTTATGATAAACTTAATCTCCATCTATCCTATCGTATCGAAAAACGGCTTGGAATACCAAATGAACAAACGCGCTTTGTTATTCTTTACCCTGTTCATCACATTTTTACTCAGTGCTTGCACCTCGTCCACACCAACAAATACCTTACGGACGATTGTCTACGGTCTTACACTCGAACCATCGGGATTCGACCCGCATATTCATCAATCATCCGAATTGGGCATCGTATTGCGCCAAGTTTATGACACATTGGTCTATCGGCATCCACAAACCAACGATATTGTGGCAGGTTTAGCCGAGCGTTGGGAAATATCCGATGACCAACTCACTTATACCTTTTACCT
>JALONZ010000473.1 GCA_025454675.1 Anaerolineae bacterium
CCATGAAAGAATCCACGATATAGCCCTGCCCCAAATCAGGCCCCACGTTGCCAATCTGACTGAGTGTACCCGCATCTTCTGCCAACACTTTGAGCGTCTCTATCAAGAAAAACAAGTTGCCTTCGGTCTCTTGTTCAAGTAATTGCACCACATCGGGGCGTTGGCTATTGCCACCAATGACATTTTCTAATAGTTCCGCAATTTGGTCGCTATTGAGTCGTGCCAATTCATAACTCACGGCTTCATCGGGGTCAAGTTGTTTATGAAAGGTGTTGGTCGGTTGTGATGTGACCACCATGAACAAACCGACATGCGTTTGGCTATTCACTCGGCGCAAAATGGGCAGGGTATCGGGCGCATCATGCACATCTTCCAGCAAAATGACCGTTTGTCTGCGCTCCGCTTGCGCCAAAATCAGTTGCACAATCACATCTATCATCCGATTCAAATCTGCCATGCCCGAAAGCGCGGGCGCATCCGCCACCGGACGATTGAGCAAGGCTTCCATATCGGGGATGAGCGGTTTGAGGATGGATGCGGCACTATCATCCACCAAATTGGGTATCAGGCACAACTGGCGCAACGGCTCGCGCCATATGCCAAACGGGTGCAATTCATTCGGGTTGGCATATCCGCGCAAAACGAGGCTGTTATCAATCAGCACGCGAATCCGCACTTCATCCAGCACGCGCGACTTCCCTACCCCACTTTCGCCATACAAAAAGATGAGGCGGACGGATTCGGTTTTGGATTGCTGATAGGCGCGTATCAGCGCGTTCATCTCCACATCGCGCCCGATAAGTTGCGAGGCTTGCAAAAAACTTTCGCGGACTGCCAAACTTTCGGCGGGGATATCAGTTTGGATGAGGCTGGATAGCGCGATGATGACGGCATAGGCGGATGGGTAGCGTGCATCGGGTGATTTTTCGAGCAGTTGCCCAATAATGACCGCCAATTGGGGATGAATTTTCGTCAATGGGTCAAGCGGAGGTGGGCTGGATACCGTATCATAAATCATTTGATTCACATCTTGCGAATCGAAGGGATGCTTGCCCACAAACATCTGATATGCCACAATCCCCAGCGCGTATAAATCAGATTGTTCCACTGCGCCCACGCCTTTTAGCACTTCTGGGGGCATATATGCCAATGTACCCGTGAGGGCGGTAGTGTTATCAGCTTTTTTGAAGGTCGCCAAGCCAAAATCGAGGACTTTGACGACTTTTTCATCGGTGATGAGGATGTTGGCGGGCTTCAGGTCACGGTGCAAAATCCCGCGCCGATGCAAATATTCTAAGGCGCGTAAGGCTTCTATCAAATAATGAATGCGCTGATTGAAAGGCTCATTTTGGCTGGCTGTCAGGATGGTATCCGCTTCAGCGAGGAGTTCCATCACATAATACGGTGTTTTATCGGCATCAATGCCATAATCCAGCACGCTGATGATGTTGGGGTGGCGCAAACTGGATAGCAGTTGAAATTCTTGGGTGATGGCGGTCAGATAATGACGTTGATTCGATTGTGATGCCGAATCGGATGATGCCAGTGGGTCGGGCTTAACGCGCTTGAGAGCCACAAATTGTTGCATGAGACGGTCATAGGCACGATAAATCACACCCATCGCGCCTTCACCGATTGCATCATGTAAAATATAACGTGAATTCACCATTATTCGCTTTCCAGATTCAACAATATTCCCTTATTATAAGGTCAGTTATAGATAAGCATATTTGCATTTGTCCCCACCCCCTAACCCCCTCCCCATTTCATGGAGAGGGGGAACAAACCTCGTTGTTGTGCGCTCCCTTCCCCTATTCGATGTGGGAAGGGCTGGGGATGGGGGATTTTTTAAGGTGCTATTTGTTAGCTATAACTCACATTATTATATCGCAAATCTGCTTGCAAATTGTCACATTTTGTCATTTAATGAGCATAATGAAAGGATAGAAAAATTTATGGCAAATCACGAACACTTTATTCGGCGGTGTTATGAACTCGCATCGCAAGCCGTTAAAAATGGCAATCATCCGTTTGGCGCGTTGTTGGTCTATCAGGGCGAAATTGTTTTAGAAAGCGAAAATACGGTCAATTCTGACCATGACGCGACTGGTCACGCGGAGATGAATTTGGTGCGGATGGCGGGCAAGCAATTCACACCCGACCAATTAGCAAACTGCATTTTATACACCAGCACCGAGCCGTGTGTGATGTGTTCAGGCGCGATTTATTGGGCGGGGATTGGGCATGTGGTGTATGGCACATCCGAGACCAAACTGGCAGAATATGCGGGCGATGACTTTTTAACCCCGTGTCGGGTCACATTCGCGCGTGGCAAGCGCCCGATAACGGTGGAAGGTCCCATCTTAGAGGAAGAAGGCGCACCCCTCCACGCCGATTTTTGGTGATGATGAACCCCGCTTTTTAGGGGTAATTATCGTGCATCTTATGATACAATTCATTAAGATGTATTTCAAAAACACATAAGGAGTTGCATCATGAATTTTGAACGTGATTATTCATCCATGAGTTTATTGGCGCGTATCTTTTTTGTGGTGGGCGCAATTTGGATTGTGGTGGGCGTGATTTTGGTCTTACAACGTTATACCATGCTCCAAGATATGGTGAATACCAATTCGATGGCAGATATCAACTCGATATTATCGGGACGCGATAGCATTTTTGCGCTCATCGGTGATTTAATCGGCACAGTGGCGTATGGCATCGGGTTATTCGCACTCGGATTCGGCTTAGAGGCATTGCGCGAAATCGTCCTCAATTCGCGTTGGCAATCTGAATTTAGCGAGCAACAAAAAGAGGAAGCAGTCAAACAAACGGCATTGTTGGAGCAGTTGGTAGAGAAGCAGTAAGTATCATTTTAATCAAAATTCGTTCATACATTTCGGCAGGCGCTCAAAGCACAATACCGTTAACTTAGCGTCTCAAAAGCACCCCCATCCCCAACCCTTCCCCCACTTCGTAGAGGAAGGGAGCAAGGCAAAAACCTGTTTTATCCCCCCTCTCCATGTAATGGCTATGCCTTACCCACATCTTTGGGATTCGGAGGTAAAGGGGAATAAAATTCGTTAATTGTTTTCGTCAGGTGCTAAAGCACCCGCCTATTCGCCT
>JALONZ010000474.1 GCA_025454675.1 Anaerolineae bacterium
GCGTGGATTCTGGTGTATATGAACGCGGACACATTCCGGGTGCTGTGAATTTTGTGTGGCACACCGATTTTGTGGATACCGTGAACCGCGATATTGTCTCTGCGGAACGTTTTCAAGAATTGACCCAAGCCGCCGGCATCAATGCCAATACCACCATTGTGTTATATGGCGATTTTAATAACTGGTTTGCCGCCTGGGGCGCATGGATTTTCAATATCTATGGCGCAACCGATGTACGTTTGTTGGATGGCGGTCGTGTGAAATGGGAAGCGGATGGTCGCGCCTTAGAAACTGCCGCCCCTGTGTTTGATGCGGGTGATTTTGTCGTAACTGAACCCAATCTCGCCCTGCGTGCGCGTTTGTGGGATGTGTTGAGCATTGTTGAAGGCGAAACCGCCGCCACCTTGATTGATATTCGTTCTGTCGCGGAATATAATGGCGAAATTTTTGCCCCCGAAGGTGTGCAAGAATTGGCTGTGCGTGCGGGTCATATCCCTGGTGCGGTGAATGTGCCTTGGGGTCAAAATGTCCGTGAAGATGGCACATTCAAATCGCTTGATGAATTGCGCGAATTATATGCAGGCTTGGGCATTGATGGTAGCCAACCGATTGTGACTTATTGCCGCATTGGGGAACGCGCCGCCCTCACATGGTTCGTCCTCAGCCAATTGTTGGGTTATGAAGTGTCGTTGTATGACGGGTCTTGGACAGAATATGGTAACGCCGTGGGTGTTCCCATCGAAAATCCCGCAGGCACAATCTGGGGTGGTCGCTAATTTATGACGGATACAACCGTTGGGGGTAGCTCGCTAGGCGGGCAATCCCCCTTTTCAATCACGATAACTCGTAATGGGGCAATCCGAACAGGGATTGCCTTTTTGATATTGATTGGCTTGTTCATCACCGCGCACCTGCTCTATAACCCCGAAACACCCCGCCAAGGGATGCGCGATTCATTTTCGCTCATGATCGGTGTGGCATTGGGCATCACGTTTCAGCGTGGACGGTTTTGCTTTTTCTGCATCACCCGTGATTTTATCGAATATCGCAATAGTAGCGGATTATTCTCGGTGCTGATTGCCTTAGCGGTGGGTGGCATTGGCTATGCGGTTGTCTTTGGTCAAATCTTACCCAACCCATCACGCGGGTCTCTCCCTTCATATGCTCATATCGGACCGACCAGTTGGGTTTTGGGTATGGCGGGCATCGCATTTGGTATCGGCATGTCGCTATCAGGTGCCTGTATCAGTGGGCATCTGTATCGGTTAGGGGAGGGATATGCGCGTGCGCCGATTGCACTCATTGGCGCATTAATCGGGTTTGGCTTGGGCTTTTTCACATGGCAAAGCCTGTATTTGGGGACAATTTTTTATGCACCCATCTCGTGGTTGCCTGCAACATTAGGCTATGGTGGTGCATTAGCTTTGCATCTCACCCTTTTGGCGGTGATTGCGCTTGCCTTATTTCGATTTTTACCGACTCTCAACGCCCAAACTGACCGAAAGATAACACTCACCACCTTATATAACACGCTGTTTGTTGGTCGGTGGAATCCGTTGGTGACAGGTGGATTGGTTGGGGCGATTGGGACGGTGGCTTATTTGCGCGTTGAACCATTAGGCGTGACATCGCAATTGGGCAGTATGTCGCGCACCATCTTGGATAATGCGGGACTCATCTCTGACCGATTGAACGGATTAGATGGATTTTCGGGGTGTGCGACTGCGGTTGTGAATGCCATTACCGAAAATGGTTGGCTGGTGATTGGGCTGGTCTTTGGCTCATTGGCGATGGCGCTATTGGGGAACAAATTCAAATTATCCTCATTAACCCTACGCAATAGCTTCACCGCATTACTCGGTGGGATTTTGATGGGGTGGGGTTCGATGTTGGCGCTTGGGTGTACGGTTGGCACACTGTTATCGGGTATTTCGGCGTTTGCCGTGTCGGGATGGGTGTTTGCGGTTGCCACCTTCATCGGTGTTTGGCTGGGGATTAAACTCAAATTGCACACACTATAATGCACATGGGCGCAGGTATGATACTGCGCCCATTTTTTGCACAGATTGATATTTTGGTTATAATTTGCGTATCATTTGAGTTTGAATTGTGGGGATGATACCCAATGCCAAGACCAACTAACCAAGAATTTGAAATTTTCCTCTCATCACCGGGCGATGTGCCACAAGAACGGGATGATGCTCAATCCGTTGTGGATGAAATTAACGCATCTGGTGAATTTAACGATATGTTCGCCTCCATCAAACTGTACCGATGGGATGACCCCAAAGTCGCGTTGCCCATGCCCGCCAATAATATCCCGCAACAATCGGTGGATATTTATATGACCCGCCCATCAGCCTGTGACCTTGTGGTGGTCATTTTTTGGTCGCGGATGGGGTCGCCGTTGGTGATGGATGAGCGCGAATATCTGAGTGGCACGCATTATGAATATTCAGAGGCGCTTGGCGGGTATGAGCAACACGGCAAGCCGTTGGTGTGGTTATATCGCTGTCAAGAAAAATTGCAAATTGACCTTGATGATAATTTGCGCGATAAAAAGATTCAACAATATGACCGCGTAAAGACCTTTTTTAATCAATTTGTGGATGAAGAAGGACGCTTTACGGGCGGTGTGAATGGATACGCCACCCATGCCGATTTTAAGGCGTTATTCAAAGGGCAACTCATCACTTATTTGCGCCACTTGCGCCAAAATGGGATTCAACCGCCAGCAATATCCACCAAGCCAAAAATTGATGTGCCATATCGCGGCTTACGCGCATTACGCGAAGAAGATGTGCCGATTTTCTTTGGGCGCACACTCGAATCGTTGGATGTTCGCACCCGTGCCGAAAATAAGCGCGTTGTGGCGGTATTGGGTGCATCGGGCAGTGGCAAATCATCATTGGTGATGGCGGGTGTGTTGCCCAAACTGAAAGAACAAGGGTGGCGCATCATTCAATTTACGCCAAATACCGACCCATTTTATGAATTGGCGTTGGCGATGGTCAGCCAAATTCCAGAAATGAACATCCCTGCCACGCGCTATATCCCAGAAGCCCAAGCATTGGCGCACATTTTGCGTGATAACCCCCAAAATGCGGTCAAGCAATTGCGATTG
>JALONZ010000475.1 GCA_025454675.1 Anaerolineae bacterium
AAACCGCCCCAAAACGAGGTTTTCTCCCCCTTCTCCATGTTGGAGAAGGGGGTCGGGGGGATGAGGTCAAAAGAATTTTTACACCGTCTTTATTTACTAACATACATTAGCACCTGACGAGAACGGGTTATCCCTAACGCCAAAGATGTGGGTAACGATAAGCCAAGCAATGGGGTGGGGTTATTTCTCCTGACTACACAAATTTTACGAGTGGCATTATTGATTATCCATCAGCCGTGTTATAATCCAAAAAATACTTATGGCAAAATCGCACACACAGGACACACACAGTATGAAAAATTCGCGTATGGGATTATTTTTATTATTTATTGCGTTCATCGCCTTCATCAGTTTGGGCTTGCCCGATGGCTTGTTGGGTGTGGCTTGGCCCTCCATGCACACCAGTTTGGGCGCACCGCTCAATGCGTTGGGCGTGATTGTCATCGGCGTGACGGCGGGGTATGTCGTCAGCACCGTTTTGAGCGGAAAATGGGTGGCGGCGTTGGGCATCGGCAAATTATTGGCGCTCAGTTGCACCTTAACCGCCACCGCGCTCATCGGTTATACCATCGTCCCCGTGTGGTGGATGGCGATGCTCATCGGCATCATGGCGGGGCTGGGCGGTGGCGCAATTGACGCGGCAATCAACAATTATATCTCGCATCATCACCGCGCACTCCTGTTTTTGCTCCATGCCATGTTCGGAATCGGCACGACAACGGGTCCGCTCATCATGAACACCGCCATCAATACCGCCACATGGCGCTCTGGTTATTGGGCGGTCGGCGGGTTTCAGTTATTACTGGCGCTCACCTTTTTGCTCACCGCCAAATTATGGGATGTGAATGGCGAAAATTCAACTGGAAACGATTCCGATGCGCCAAAACCTGTGGCACATGCCCGCCTGCGCGACACGGCAAAAATCCCGATTGTGTGGTTTGGGGTGGCGTTCTTTTTGTTATATACCGGCACAGAAGCCAGCATCGGGCAATGGAGTTACACGCTGTTCACCGAATCGCGCGGGATAGACCCGAATACGGCGGCATTTTTCATCGGCGCATATTGGGGCGCGTTCACCTTTGGGCGGGTGGTGAGCGGGCTGATTGTGCGCGTGATGTCGGAGCATATGTTCATCCGCCTGAGCATGATTGCGTTGGTGGCAGGTTGCACGCTGATGCTCCTCAATGTGGATAGCACCCTCAGCTTGTGGTGTTTGCCATTGGTGGGGTTTGCGGTTGCGCCCATGTTCCCCTCGATGGTGGGTAGCACACAAGACCGCATCGCGCCCGAACATGTGGTGAATGCGATTGGGTTTCAGATTGGGGCGGCGGGACTGGGTGGCGGTGTGATTATCGCATTTGGGAGTGTGATTAGCGGGGCATTTGGATTAGAAATCATCTTTTTGACCAATTTATTGGCGGGGATTGCCATTTTTGTGTTGTATGAGGTGATACATGCGCGGGGGCGGGTGAAGCACTAACGGATAAGTAAAAAGTTGCAGGCAATTTATGATAACCGACAGGTAAAAAGGGGATGAATTTCACCTGTCAAGTTGTGCAAATTGACCTATAGTAGGGGTATAAATGGCACATGATAAAGGAAAAACACACATGACAACATGGCGTAAACGGATTCTCACAGCCGATGAAGCGGCAGGACTGGTTCAAAATGGACAGCGCGTCTTTTTGACGGGCAATTGTTCCACCCCACAAGAATTTTTGAAGGCGTTGGTGCGCCGATACGAAACATTGGAAAATGTGGAGGTGGTGCAACTGTTGGGCATGGGGACGGGCGATTATATCACCCCCGACATGGCGAAACACATCCGCCTGAACAGTTTGTTCCTCGCGCCTAATGTGCGCGTGGCGGTGGGGCAAGGTTTAGCCGATTTTACCCCGTGCCATTTATCGCAAATCCCGTTGTTATTCCGCGCGGGGCGCTTGCCGATTGATGTGGCGGTGATTCAGGTATCTGTACCTGATGAACACGGCTTTTGTTCGTATGGGGTGGAGGTGGGTGTGACCAAAAGCGCCGCAGAAAGCGCCAAGATGGTCATCGCAGAGGTAAACCCGAACATGCCCCGCATTTTGGGCGATAGTTTTATCCATGTCAATCACATTCATCATTTTGTGGAAGTGAGTTATAACCTGCCAGAATTGCATCCCACGATGGCGGATGAGGTGCAAACGCAAATCGCGCAACATATCGCCCAACAAATCCCCGATGGCGCGACCCTGCAAATGGGCATCGGCGGGATTCCAGACGCGGTTTTGCGCCAATTGACCAATCATCGTGATTTGGGCATTCATACGGAATTGTTCTCCGATGGTGTGATGGAGATGATTGAACGCGGTGTGATTACCAACCGCCAAAAAACCTTCCATCCGGGCAAGGTGGTGGCGGGGTTTGTTTTGGGGACGCGCAAATTATATGATTTTGCACATGATAACCCCATTTTTGAACTCCACCCCACCGAATATGTCAATGACCCGTTCAACATTGCCCGCAACGACAAGATGATGTCTATTAATTCTGCCATTGAGGTGGATATTACCGGGCAAGTGTGCAGTGATAGCATCGGACCGAAATTTTATTCTGGCGCGGGCGGGCAATTGGATTTTGTGCGCGGTGCGACCCGTAGCAAGGGTGGCAAAAGTTTCATCGCGCTCCCCAGTACCACCAAAAATGATACCGTTAGTCGGATTGTGCCACAATTGAAAGCGGGCGCGGGTGTTGTGACCACACGGTATGATGTGCGCTTTGTGGCGACAGAATATGGCACGGCGGATTTGTGGGGCATGACGCTGGAACAACGCGCGGTGGCGATTGCCAATCTCGCACATCCCAATTTTCGGGATGAGTTGTTGCGCTATGCCCGCGACCAAAAATATTTGAACAAGTTGGTGTTTTAGGGCGCAATGCCATTAAGATAGCGCCAGTTATGGTTAAGGATGTTGGCGTTCAACCCCACCCCCTAGCCCCTTCCCCATTGCATGGCTTATCGTTACCCATAAGTCTGGAGAGGGTCAAAATAGGCACACGGGATACCTTTTCTTACGCAGGGTGTTAAAACATCGTAGGGACACGATTCT
>JALONZ010000018.1 GCA_025454675.1 Anaerolineae bacterium
CCCCCATCAACGACGCGACACGCATCCTCATCATCCTATTTGCACTCATCAGCCTCATTATCAATCATCGGCTCATCCTAAATGGCATCTTACCCGTATCCCGTATCAAACTCATTTGGGGTCTATTCGCCATCATCCTCATCTTATGGCTCGCCAACCGCGCCACATTCAGTTCTGAACATTATTCCGCTTTTGGGTTTGATAGCGGTTTTTATCATATCCCCACCATCAAGTGGTTTAGCGAATATCCCGTCATCTTAGGCTTGGGCAATGTCCACACCCGCTTTGGCTTTAGCAATGCCTTCTTTTTATATGGCGCACTGGTCAATTGGGATATTTTCATCGGCAAAACCTATCAATTGGTGAATACCCTCTTATATATGGTCTTTCTGTCACAAATGATTTGGAGCATTTTCGCCTTATTCCGCAATGAAAAAAATCACCTAGAACATCTCTTCCGTATATTGTGTATCCCATTCGTCATTTTATGGCTACTATACCGTTATCAAGAAAATCTAGGCGTGCCTTCTACATCAAATGATGTGCCAATTTTTATGCTTAGTATCTTACTAGCAGGCAAATTCATCAGCCATATTCAACAAAAAAATATCACTTTATCCGACCTCATTCACATTACCATCCTTGTCGCCGTCGGCATTGTTGTTAAATTTAACTTTATATTTGGAGCAGGGCTATTAATCGCTAGTTGGGGCATGTACATCATTTTTCATCGGCAAAAAATCCTCATCACACTCATCTTACTACCCTTCATCGGGTTATTATTTTTTGTGCCGATGATTCTACGCTCTATCATGATGACAGGTTATCCATTTTTTCCACTCACAGTTGGCGCAGTCGCTGTAGATTGGCGTGTCCCAGAAGGCATTGCCACCTCAGAAACAGAATACATCCAAATATTCGCCCGTGTATTAGGCGATACCCCCATGTTTGATACGCTTATTAATAACCCAAGCACAGAATGGTTTTCGTTTTGGTTACAAAAATCATCTCAAGAATATCCTGTCTTACTTTATCCCAGTCTATTATTAATGGCATTAGGTGTTGTTTGTATCATTATCAGTCAAATCATACCTCGTTTACAATCTAAAAACAGCCTTAACCCACTATTAATTGGGTGGTTAGCCCTTTTAGCAGTGGGCGGGTTCAGTGTCCTATTTTGGTTTATCAATGCCCCATTATGGCGTTTGTCTGTCGGCGTAACATGGTTTTTGGGGGCTAGTCTATGTGTATTTGGGATGCAACGCCTACGCATTCGTATTCAAAAAGCTATCGTAGGCATATTTCTCGTCATTATCACATCATTTGTAATCATAAATGGCATACAGAATCGGGGTGTCGTCTTAAACTTAATAGCCCAAATACCCATGCCAGAGCCACTAATTTGGGTCGAACAATCTGAGGGGTATTCAGGTAACATTATCTATAACGCACAAACATGGCTTTGTTGGAATTACGACATCCCCTGTGTGCCGAAACCATTATTTACACCTCTATTACGGGAACGTATACATGGTGATATGACACAGGGCTATCGAATAACCCCTGTTGCTATGCCAATAGACCCATCCCAAAGTAGAATCCAATTAGTGCATGAAACATTTTCAGCATTAAAAATTGATCATGAAACTGCATTCGATATTGTTATTAAGCGAGATGATGAAATTATCACAAAACACTCAACAACGATACCCATTCCCCAAATTATAGACCGCAATCAAATTAGTTATTCATCTATGTTAGGCTCAATTGATATACCACCTATGCCTTCAGGTGTTTATCAGATTATCGGTACTTGGGAAGGTATAAACCGAATAGTCGCCGATATATGGCAAGTCCAAAGATTTCAGTTTGAAAATATACTGCAATTGACGGATGTGCTTATCTTAAAAAGTGACAATCGCACAACAGTACAATTGGTGGGAGAAGCATTAGCCACCATACCCTCACGGTATCATATAGCCATTTGGCTACGTGGTGAAAATGGTACATTTCAACAAGATGTTAGCCCACAAATCCCAACCCATGACTGGAAATTAAATGAACATTACCCGATTCAAGCCTATTTTGATAATGTCCCACACGGAAATTATACACTATCTGTCATTTTTTATGATGTGTATGCACCCAATTTACCCCGCTTAAATGGGTTTGATGACCAAAACAACCCACTCGGCGATGAAGTCATACTTCTAACGTTTGATTTATAAAGCATGATTTTGTGGTTTAGTGATTGTTTTTGGTTTGAAATTTCATGCGATTAACTTGGTATTTTATAGATTCAAAATAAGGATTTTGCCATGCTTTCAATCTTAGCAATGTGTCTGGTCTTAGCCACTGGCTTCATAAGTATCGGCGCGTGGATATACCGATTTTCTGCATCCAAATCGGCACAACTCGGTTGGTCTTTTTGGCTAGGCTGGGCAATCACCATCGCCATTTTACAAGTCTGGCATTTTTTCGCCCCCATTAACGACTCGGCACGCATCCTCATCATCCTATTTGCGCTCATCAGCCTCATCATCAATCATCGGCTCATCCTAAATGGCATCTTACCCCTATCCCGCATCAAACTCATTTGGGGTCTATTCGCCATCATCCTCATTTTATGGCTTGCCAACCGCGCCACATTCAGTTCTGAACATTATTCCGCATTCGGCTTCGATACGGGCTATTATCACATCCCCACCATTAAATGGTTTAGCGAATATCCCGTCATTTTAGGCTTGGGCAATGTTCATACGCGCTTTAGCTTTAGCAATGCCTTCTTTTTATATGGCGCATTGGTCAATTGGGACATCTTCATCGGCAAAACCTATCAATTGGTGAATACCATCCTCTATATGGTCTTTTTATCACAAATGATTTGGAGCATCCTATCTGTTGTTCGGAATGACAAAGATTATCACGAACATTATTTTAGAATCATCTGCCTGCCGTTTGTGCTATATTGGCTGTTATTGCGTCATGATGGCAATTTAGGCGTTCCATCTGCATCAAACGATACACCTGTTTTTATGCTCGGTATCTTGTTGGGAGGTAAAATCATTCATCATATTCAAAAAAATAACATTCACCTACGTGATTTATGGATAATTGGCATCCTTGTCGCGGTTGGCATCACCATCAAATACAATTTTATCTTTGGTATCGGCTTAATGCTCATTGCGCTAGGATTATATATCATCCATCATCGCAAAATGGCTTGGATTGGTGTGGCAGGGTTAGCCATCATCGGGGTAATTTTTTTCGTACCAATGATGATACGGTCTATTCTCATGACCGGTTATCCCTTCTACCCACTCACCATTGCGGGTCTCAATGTGGATTGGCGCATACCACAAGGCGTAGGCGCATTTGAAACAGAATATATTCAGGCTTTCGCCCGCGTTTTGGGCGATACCCCCATGTACGACAAACTCATCAATAACCCCGATTGGAATTGGTTTCCATTTTGGCTTAATCAATCCGCTATAGATTACCCGCTTATTTTTTATGCGACTGTCGGATTACCCATTATCGGTGTGCTTATTTTGCTCATAACACGATTCATCCCACAACTGCGACCGTCTCAAATCACCCCGCGCATACGATTATGGTCAGCACTATTTATAGTCGGCTTCATCAGTAGTGCATTTTGGTTTATCAGCGCCCCATCATGGCGGTTATCAGTCGGTTCAACATGGTTTTTTTCGGGTAGCCTGTTTGTTTTTAGCACCCACTACATCCGATTCGGCATCAGCAAATTTATCATTACCTGTATTGTTTTGGCGATGCTCCTCTTTTTATGGGTAGATGGATTTGGCTATCGTGGGATGACCATTGCCACCGTCACCGATGAAAATTTGCCAGACCCTGTTATTTGGGTTGAACAATGGGATACCTATTCAGGCTTGACGGTCAATGTCGCCAAAACATGGCTGTGCTGGAATTATGTCCAGCCTTGCCTGCCCTTTCCATCATTCACCCCGCTATTACGTGAGCGTGTATTCGGTGATATCGCGCAAGGGTATCGCACAACCCAAATTGCGATGCCCTTCGACCCCGCCACAAACACCATTCAACTGGTATCAGAAACATTTTCTGCTTTAGATATTCCAAATGATACTATTTTTTCACTGACTATACGCAAAGGCGAGGCGATTATAAATACCAATATCATCCCCATCCCTGCCCCACGATTAGATGATCGCAACGATATTGCCTACTCGTTGATATTAGAAAACGCATCCATCCCACCATTAGAACAAGGGACATATCAAATACAGGGTGAATGGCAAAATGCCATCATCAATATCGCCGATACATGGCAAATCCAATCATTTCGGTTTGGAGATGTGCTTGAAGTTTCAGATGTAGTGATTCGCCGCGAGGATAATCGGGTTTATATCCAATTGGTTGGCACTCCCCTCACACCTATCCCCACCCGTTATCATGTCGCAATTTGGCTAAGGGGCGAAAATGGCACATTTCAACAAGATGTTAGCCCCAAAATCCCCACACACGATTGGGCATTGGATGAACGCTACCTGATTCAAGCCTATTTGGATAATATCCCACACGGAAATTACGCGCTATCAGTGGTATTTTATGATGTTTACGCGCCCGATTTACCCCGCTTAGAGGGGTTTGATGACCAAAATAATCCACTCGGCGATGATGTCATACTCTTAGAAGGCGATTTCTAAATAGCAGTTATAACAAGATGCGATTGAGGTCATTATGGGTATCATTATAGGATTATGTGTTTTATTCGGTATCGGTTACATCGCCATCGGGAGCTGGTTCTATCGGAAAGATTCGATTGATATTGGCTGGGCATTTTGGCTTGGATGGGCAATAACCATTATCGCTTTACAAATATGGCATTTCTTCGCGCCCATCAACGACACAGCACGCTATGTTTGGTTCATCATTGCAGGCATGAGCCTATTGGCGAATCAACATTCAATAAAACACCTACTTGTACAAATGCTCACCCAAAAATTACTTTGGGCTTTATTGGTTGTTTTGATTGGCTTATGGTTAACCAATCGCGCAACATTTAGTAATGGCACATCCAGTACAACGGGTTATGATGCGGGCTTCTACCATGTACCTGTCATCACATGGTTTAGCCAACACCCAATTATTATCGGTTTGGGCAATGTCCATACACGTTTTGGATTTAGCAATGCCCATTTTTTATATGGCGCGTTACTCAATCTTGATATCCTTGAAGGTAAACCTTATCTGATTGCCAATACGCTATTGTATATGGTTTTTTTACCACAATTATTCTGGAGCATCAGCAGATTATTTGTCCGCCCACAAGACCGAGCCTATGCCGCAGAGCATTTTTTCCGTGCCTTATGCACACCCTACATCATCATCACCTTATTCGGATGCCGTGATGAATGTCTGGGTGTGCCATCAACCTCTAACGATGTACCCATTGTCATGATAGGCATTTTATTGGCAGGTCGAGCCATATATTACATCGAAAAACAACACATCACGTTACCAGACTTTACCCGATTTTTGATTTTAACAACACTCGGAATTGTCATCAAATTTAATTTCATCATCTTTGGGGGCTTACTCAGCTTATTAATGGCATTCCTATATTTGCGTCAAAGCCAACCCCGCCTAACTCAATTGTCTCTAACCAGTTGCCTGATTATTTGCATTACTTTTATTCCGATGATGATGCGTTCATTGCTGATGACAGGCTACCCCTTTTATCCGCTTGGAATCGGCGGTCTGCCCGTAGATTGGAAAGTCCCAACAGGTGTTGCACAGTATGAAACACAATATATTCAAACCTTTGGGCGGGCGGCTGGATATGCTGAACCATTTGAATATCTGATGAACAATCCACAAGGCGAATGGCTTACATTCTGGCTACAACGCGCTTCTATTGACCAAACCGCGACTTTTTACACAACCATTACCCTTATCTGCTTGGGGATTATTATCATCATGCTAAGGCGCAAAAATCCGATACAAAATCGCTTTTGGGCAGGTTTTTTTGTGATAGGGTTGCTCAGTGTGCTATTTTGGTGGGTAAGCGCACCGCTATGGCGACTATCTGTGGGCGTTACTGTGTTTTTAGGGGCTAGTTTGTTCGTATTTAGCAGTTTCCCACTGAAAAATATGACCCTCTATTTAACAAGGCTGGTGTTTGTTTGCCTCACACTGCTCGCATTAGCAGATGGATTTCTTAATCGTGGTTATTGGATATATCCTGTACCATTAAGCCCACAACCCCCTATCCCGACTTGGACAGAACCACAGCAAAGTATTTTTGGGCTAAATATTCACGTTGCCCAAGATGGACTCTGTTGGAATCATCCCTTTCCCTGTGTACCCAAAGTGGTGTACACCCCTTTACTTCGGGAACGGGTTATGGGTGTTCCAGCATCAGGATACCGTATTCAATCACCCATATGGCTATTTGAGCCAACCACCTATAAAATCTACGGCTTATCAGAAACGTTTAGCGCCCTTCAACAAACACAATCTGCACCTTTTACATGGAACATTTATCATCAAAATCAACTTATCGCTTCACAGACAGAAACAATCCCCCCTATATCATTAACGAATCGAAGCGACCCACCTTATGCGATTCAAATCGGGGAGATGACCATACCCAATCAATTGCCAACTGGCACTTACACCCTAGAAGGGCATTGGCAAAATAATCGTATCTTATTGGCGAATAGATGGGATATTTTGTCGTTACGTTTTGGAGATACTATCAAAATCACGGATGTTATATTATCCAACCAAGAAAATCGAATGACCGTACAACTCATCGGTATGCCGATTCATCCGATTCAGACCCGTTATCATGTGGCAATTTGGCTACGTGGCGAAAATGGTACATTCCAACAAGATGTCAGCCCAAACATCCCCACGCATGACTGGACATTAGATGAACGCTACCTGATTCAAGCCTATTTTGATAATGTCCCGCGCGGGAATTATACACTCTCAGTCATTTTCTATGATGTTTATGCGCCCGATTTACCCCGCTTACAGGGATTTGATGACCAAAATAATCCATTAGGTAATGATGTCATACTATTAGAGGGCGATTTCTAAATCAGGGCGTTTCGGGTGTAATTTCACCCCGTATTTCGGGTATAGATGTGATTTCTGGCGCGGGAGTCGTTTCACCATTGGTCAAAGCAATGGTCAATGTGGCGGGCAAAATGGAAATATCCTGCGCCAAAATGTCACTCCGCCCACTTGCTACTTGTGGCGTGACATCATATGTCCCTGCTGATTTGCCATTCACATCCACAATGATGCGAATATCATCCGCGCTCATGCTATCCAAAACGGTTTGCGCCCCTGTGACCAACGCCGTCACTTTATCGGGTGTGAGGCGAGCGGTTAAGCCCTCACCAACACCAATGACATCCACGCGCACATCATCAAATTGGCGGGTGGTCGTTTGGGCATCAATATTCACAAAAACACGCACCAACGGATTCCCCAAAACCGATAACGACATGCCATCAGGCAATATAAGTGGCACTTGCACCTCAAAATCAGTCGTATAGCCACTCAGATTTATCAAATCCGTCCGCAATGTATCTGGCAAAGAGGCTAAATCAACCGGTGAACCGATAATGAATACCGTTTGTGGGTCATAGCTAACCGATGTAATCACATACCCTTGCGTCAGTGTTCGCGTATCCAAATTTGGCGCAATGGCAAGTTCACGCAAATCATCCCGCCTACGAATTTCGACCACCACTTGCGCCGTCTGGGGGTCTAATGTGACATCATTCACCGTCCGACCATCCGCATCTGTCGGTATAAGCCGAATATCACCTACATAGGTCTCGCGTTGGGTGCTTAAATCCAATACCGCCCGCGCCGATGCCACCCGTTGCACAAGGCTGGATGCGCCACTTACTGTCACTGTTTCGATGTTAAATTGCGGTTCAGTGCGGGTAAAATTGGTCGGCGGTTCATTGGCACTGGTGATATACCCCACCACAGGCACAGATTTAGACTGTATCGTCTCGATTGTCACCGTAATTTGGCGCGGTTGTGTATCGGCAAAGGCACGTCGCGCCACATCTGTTTTCAGTTCAATCGTATGCGTCCCCGCAGACAACCCACGCAAATCAGCCCGCACGATAATATCTTCGCGTGAGACTAAGTTCACAATAGATTGCTGACTGCGTACCGTCACCTGGTGTAGCGCCGTTCTATAATCGGGTCAGCGGTGGTGCTAGATGAAATCCAAATAAAAAATGCCAAGCCCAATGATGCCAAAAACCATAACACATTATTAATGAGAGATTGTTGTTGGGTCATTGGGGTTTGTTGCGTGGTTCTCATGAGGATTTGCGTTGCTCCTGTAACCACTGAACCAGTCCACGAAGCCGTTCTAGGGCGCGAATGGGCGGTGTTTGAGTGGTGGGTGCGCCATAAAATGTATCCAACATCCCACGCAAGCGGTCACTACTCAATTGCGAAACCATTCGTCCGCCATTCGTGACCGAGATTCTGCCTGTCTCTTCGGATACAATCACACATAACGCATCACTCACTTCGCTAATGCCAAGCGCGGCACGATGCCGTGTCCCCATTTTTTTACTCGGCAAATTGCGACTGGCAGTGAGGGGCAATACACACGCCGCCGCCGCCAACAAACCGTCGTTATCAATAATCGCCGCGCCATCATGCAATTCGGTTTTGGGCCAAAAAATCGTGAGGAGCATCTCCGCGCTCACCTGACATTTCAGGCTAATCCCTGTGCGGATATAATCATCCAATCCGCTTTTACGTTGCAAAACAATCAATGCGCCATGCCTACGTTCCGATAATTTTTCGGTTGCCTCACAAATTTCGGCGATGATGATTTGGCGCAATGTTTCGGGGGCGCTCCTCCCCAAAAAATTACCCCGCCCCAGCCGTTCTAAAAATCGGCGTAATTCGGGTTGAAAAATGACAGGAATGGCAATCGCCAGCGCCGTCAGGATATTGGTCAACAACCAACCCACCGCCCGCAACTGAAAAATACTCGAAAACAGGCTCATTACCACCGCGACCAAAATTGTACCGCGCACCAATGCCATTGCCTGTGTACCCCGCACAAAATAGGCAATGGCAAAAAAGAAGGTGGCGACAATAAGAATGTCTATCAGGTCTGTGAATGTGATGCTTTCGAGCGTCCAAAGCAGTTCCACGCCATCCCCTTATGGTTGTTCTAGGTTAGAGGTCGTCCCTAGTTTGGCTAAGAAACGCCGATATTCATCAATATTATCGGGTTGCATGGCAATAATGCGTTTGATGGTGTTGCGGGCTTCCACATTTTGCCCCGCTTCCAGTTGCAATTCGCCCAGCGCATCTAATTGGGCAATCGCTTCCATTTTGCGCCCCAATTGTTGATACAACTTCGCCAATCTATCGCGCAGACCAAAATCATTCGGATATGACCGCACCAATTCTTCTAGCAATTTGGCAATTTTGTTGATTTGCTTATGTTTGGCAAATAAGTTGAGCAATTTATCCAGATTTTTGGTCGCTTCCAGTTGATTGCCCTGACTATAATGCAAATCAATGATAGCACGATACGCCCGTTCATCTTCGGGCATCAATTCCAAAATTTCTTCGTATGTGCGTAATGCACGACGCATATCCAACCGAATTTGATCCATATCGGCTAGGTTATGCTTAATCTCCACCAATTTAATCGCAGGGGCATTTTGACGTTTGGCAATGCGTTCTGCCTGTTGGAATGTCTCGCGCGATAAATCAAAATTCCCCAGTTGGTTATGGGTTCTGGCGAGTTCGATATATTGGTCAAGCATCTCATCGAAGCGTTCTTCACTCTCTAGCAACGCAATCAAGCTCGACCGCACCGAAATATCCAATGGAGCCATTTCTAGCACCTCTGCCAAAATCGAGGTCGCCCGCACATTTTCATCCCGCGACATATACGCCTTCGCAATCACATTATATTTGTTAATCGCTTGGCGCAACCGCCCTTCACGCATCATCACTTCTGCCATCCGCACATGCAACGGCAAATAATAGGGTGATGCAAGCATCGCATTATGACATTCATCCATCGCCAATGTGAATAACCCGCGTTGGATATAATTATCAATGCTCGCCAATGTCGTGGCTAATTTTTCGCTACCACCCGTCCCCAAAAAGTCCACAACACCTTGTTCGCCTTGGTCTTGGAACACTTCTTCAAGATGTTTGCGTGTTTCGGCAACCCGTTTTTTCCAATCTGCCCCACTGAGCAAATCCGAAAAGCGTTGGTTAATCGCCGCCAACATTTCATCAGACCGCCCGTCCATCGCGGTCAACAATTGATTATAGGTAGCGGCGAGTTCGGCTTCTTCGCGTTTATTCGCCGCAAGGCTGGCATCCACCGCTTGCAAACTCTGAATCAGGTACCGCCCCGCTTGTTTTTGCTTGCCCAACTTAAAATGCGCCAATCCCAACGCATGAAGCGCCCCAGATGCCAATTTTGGCTCGGATAAGGCTTCATCTAACATTTTGATGGCTGGCTCATATTGTTCAGTGAGATATAATAACCCGCCCAAATTCAAATATAATGAAGGATGGCGCATTTTGCCCTGCACTGCCTTGCTATAAGACGCAACCGCTTGCGCGTGCAACCCTTGCCGTTGCAATTCCATCCCTTGCAACGCGGATGCAGTCGCCATATCCATGGAACCGCTTTCCATCACATATGCCGCCAGCATCCCCATGCCTTCAGTTAAGGCTTCGCCCAAAGGACCCAACGGGTCGGCATCGCCCACTTTTTTGCGGACATCCACCATTTCTTCTTTGAACAAATCCATAATGCTTTGGTCTTCGGCAGTTTTGGGTTTAGATGGTGGCGCATTATCTGTTGGTAATGTCACCGCCCCACCCGACCGCAATGCCCGCAACGTATTCAGGGCTTGCGGATTGCGTTTATCCAATCGCAAGGCGCGTTCAACTGCTTTAATGGCTTTTTCGGTATCTCCCGCCCGTTGAAAATTGAAGGCAAGGGTCAAATATTCGCGCAATGCCCGTTTATTATCCCCAACACGCTCATAGGCTTGTGCCAACCGTGCGTGAATGGCAATGAGACCGGGCGTAAGTTGCGTGGCGCGTTCCCAATTGCTAATGGCTTTATCGAGGTCGCGCTGTCCCAAGTACACATCTGCCACCGTGATATACCGTTGTGCCGCCTCTTTCAAGCGCCCCATCCGTTCCAATACATCCGCCCCGCGTTCTAACGGTGCAGGGTCATCAGGTGACAGTTGATGAGCGCGGTTATACACCTTCAGTGCATCTTCCAACCGCCCTGCTTTGAGCAACGCCAAGCCTAAATGGATATGGGCTTCACCATCTTCGGGAATTTCTTGAATGGCATGGGAATAGGCTTTAATTGCACCTACCCAGTTTTGTTCCCAAGCGGCGTTATGCCCCAAATTCATGCTTTTTTGGTAAATTTCGCGGTCTCCAGCCATAAGGGATTTTATCTCATGCTAACAAACGGACAAGTAAGGCTTTTTGTGCGTGTAGCCGATTGGCGGCTTGTTCAAATACCAGCGATTGTGCGCCGTCCATCACATCATCGGTGATTTCTTGACCCCGATGTGCAGGCAAACAGTGTAACACAACCGCACTCGGTTTGGCATGGCGCATTAAATCGGCATTCACTTGGTATGGCATAAACACGGGCAGGCGTTCTTCTGCCTCTTTTTCTTGACCCATGCTCACCCATGTATCAGTATAAACCACATCGGCTTGATACACCGCCGCTTGTGGGTCGGTGAAGGTCTCAATTTTGATACCCGTCGCGGTAGCCAATTGAGCCGCTTTCACCATAAACCGCGCAGGAATTTCATAGCCTTTGGGCGATGCAATCGCAAAATCCATCCCAAATTGGGCGCACGCCAACAAACTCGATGCCGCCACATTATTCCCATCGCCAATATAAGTGAATTTCAGTCCTTTTAATTGACCAAAATGTTCATAAATGGTGAGCATATCGGCTAAGGCTTGGCAAGGATGTTCATCATCACTCAATCCGTTGATGACAGGCACACTCGCCCATTGCGCCAATTCGACCACATGAGTATGTTCAAAAACCCGCGCCATAATGCCTTGCACCATGCCACTGAGTACCCGCGCCACATCACAAACACTTTCGCGCTTACCCAACCCGATTTCATCGGGACTCAGCATGATGGCATGACCGCCCAAATGATTCATCGCCACATCAAACGAAACACGGGTGCGTAACGATGGTTTTTGAAAAATCATCGCCAATACTTTACCCGCCAAAATGGGACGATTTCCGCCTGATTTCCATTCGCGTTTGAGATGAACCGCTAATTCAATGAGTTCAAATAATTCTTTTGCAGACCAGCTCGAAAAATCAAGAAAATCTTTCATCACCCTGCCTCAATGTGTGTTCGGCACAATATAAAAATAGTATAACATCAATTGTGCGTTTTCGCATGTGGGCTATAGCAAATCTAGCCCACCTCTATATATATCTTGATTCCCATTTTAGCGCAAAAGATGAATCCTTGCCTACCACAAATTCAGCATCTTTATTTCATATCACGCCAATTGCCACCAGATTCCGCATTCGCCTTCAATCTCACCTTAAGCGGATACGCCCCTTCCATAATAGTCAGCACCAATGCCTGAATATCCGCCAAATGTTGATTCGGCACTTCTAGTACCAATTCGTCATGCACCTGAAGCAACAAATTCGCCCCGCGTCCATCGGTTTGCAGTGCTGTATCCAATTCAATCATGGCGCGTTTCATAATATCCGCCGCCGTACCCTGAATCGGATGGTTAATCGCCGCCCGCAATTCGCCCTCAACCGTTTGAGCATTGGCTTTGGGGTCTTTGAATATGGGGAAATAGCGCCTACGCCCAAAAAGTGTTTGCACAAACCCCAATTCTTTGGCTTGATGCTTGGTCTCGGTCAAATAGCGTTCCACATCGGGCAGACGCTTAAAATAGGTATCAATAAATTTGCGTGCCTCAGAGAGGGTCAGGTCGCTATCCCGCGCCAGCCGATACGCGCCCATGCCATAAATCAGCCCAAAATTGACACGCTTGGCAAAACTGCGTTGCTCATACGTCACCGCATCCAACGCAATGCCGAATACTGCCGCCGCCGTTGCCGCATGAATATCTTCATCCCTAGAAAAGGCTTCAAGAAGCGTCGCATCATTGCTGATATGCGCCAAAATCCGCAATTCAATCTGGCTATAATCCACCGACAGTAATTGATACCCCTCTGGCGCGATGAACGCCCGCCGCACCTCACGCCCCAATTCCGTGCGGATGGGGATATTTTGCAAATTCGGGTTATTACTGCTCAAGCGCCCCGTATTCGTCCCCGTCTGATTATAACTGGTATGCAAACGGCGCGTATTGGGATTCACCAATTTGGGGAGTGCATCAATATATGTGCCTTTGAGTTTCACCAATTCCCGATATTCAATGATAGCGCGGATAATCGGCGCTTTGGTGTCGTCATATAATTTTTCCAGTGTCGGCGCATCAGTCGAAAATCCGAGTGTCGTCTTTTTGAGTCCTGCGGTGGGCAATCCCATCATATTAAACAACACATCACTCAATTGTTTGGGGCTGTTGATATTGAAATTTTCGCCACTCATCTCATAAATTTTAGCTTCGGCGGCGCGTACCATCCCCTCAACCCGTGCGCTGAGTTCCGTCAAATAATCCACATCCAATAACACGCCATTGCGCTCCATCCGACTCAAAACGGGGATGAGGGGCAATTCCAGCGAAAGGTATAAATCCATGACCCCCAAATTCATCAATTCTTCGCTCAAAAAGCGCCACGCCAAATAGGTCATCGTCACATCAGCAACGGCATATTCACCTGCTTTTTGCACAGGCACTTGCGCCATTGTGATTTGTTTTTTACCCGTCCCGATTAAATCATCAATCGTGGTCATCTTCTTATGCAAAAATTTAGTTGCAAAGCGTTTGAGACTCAAAAATCGGCTATCAGGATTGCGTACCCATTCAGCAATCATGGTATCGAATCCCAACGGGTAAACATCAATCCCATGCCGAAGCATCACCACACAATCATAACCGGCGTTATGGGCAATTTTGGGGATGTTCGGGTTGGTCATGGCGGGGCGAATTGCATCCATCACCACCGATAAGGGCAATTGTGGCGGAGGTGGCGCAGGGAATAGCGTATCGCTCCCTTCACCCACATGCCCAACAGGGATGTAATAGCCTTTTTTCTCATCCGTTGCCAGCGAAATCCCCACCAAATCCACCGTCATCTGGTCAATGCCTGTGGTTTCGGTATCAAATGAAATCACCTTGCCCGCGTTCAGATGTGCCACACATTCCGCCAATTTTTCGGGGGTATCTACAATCACTGTCTCATAAAGATGTGGCTCGGCACTTTCAAAATCAAATGCCGTATGCAAAGTGCGGAATGTCTCGCCGAGTGTCACAAATTCCATTTTTTCAAAGAATTTATTCACCGCATTCGGGTCATAATCTTCGGATTTGCACGCATCCAAATCCAATTGAATCGGCACATCGCGCAAAATCCGCGCAAGGCGTTGGCTCATGAATGCACTCTCTCGCCCATCAATTAATTTTTGGCGCAATTTTTCGGGGATTTCATGCAGATGGTCATACAGGGCTTCGAGTGTGCCGTGTGCCTGTAAAAGAGTGGTCGCGCCTTTTTCACCGATACCCTTCACACCCGGAATATTATCCGATGTATCGCCCACCAGCGCCTTATAATCCACCAATTGGCGCGGAGCAATGCCCCATTTTTCAAGAAATAAATTGGTATCGTACACATCATCCTCTTTGGATTTAGGCGATGGTAATTGCACGCGCACATGCGTATCGAGGAGTTGCAACAAATCCCTATCACCCGTGATGATATGCACCATCACATTTTGCGATTTGGCTTGGTCTACCAACGTGCCGATGATGTCATCCGCTTCATACCCCTCTAGGGTCAACATGGGGATATTAAACGCTTGGATAAGTTCAAAAATGTTATTCATCTGTGCATCAAGGCTTTGGGGCATATCATCCCGATGCGCTTTATACGCGGGGAAATACGTCTCACGCCCACTCAAACCTTTATCAAAACATACCGCGATATATTGCGGTTGGGCATTTTTGAGCAAATCTACCAACAACCGCGCAAATCCGAACACGGCATTGGTCGCTTCGCCAGTGCGCGGATGCACCATCTTACTATACGCCATGCCATGAAATTGCCGATACGCGATGGCATGACCATCTAACACATATAAAATAGGCGGAATTGCCATGTGATTGTCCCTTTCAAGAAAGATACACTGAGTGGCGTGTAAGGGCGCAACATGTTGCGCCCTTACCAAGTCATTGAAGACATATTAAGCGACAGAAAAAGCGATGAATTGGTCTATTTCCGATTTTTGCATCTCACGACCGGGCGCAAGCACACAATAACTTTCTGCCCAAATAGCATCTAATGGGAATTGCTTATCGGCATGATGAATAATCCACGCCGACCGTGCTTTGAGGTCATTCATCACCACATGCGGCGGGGTTTCGCTGGGGGTTTTGGTGAGCAAATAGATATAATTTTCCTGCACTGCCAAGCTGGTGATAATCATGCCCATTTCAGTGAGTTGGCGTTCTAATTCTCGCCCCAATAAATCGCGCAATTGAGGCAAAAGGACGCTATTCGGATGCGCTAGCCGCCATAAATAGGTGAATGGCGTGGGTGTGCCTGTATAGACGGGATAGGGCAATTCTGGAATGACGGGTTGTTGCAGGACTTGGGCGGTACTCGGTAATGCCAACGGTTCTAAATTGATGGGAATCGGTGTAAATGGGTCAGAATCATCTAACATCACATCCGATGATTCAGCAATCGAAGATTCCCATTGCGCCACCACGATTTCCAATTGTTCAATTTCGCGTTCTTGGAGTTCATCCAACACCGAATGGGTGCTATCTGGGATTTCTGGCACACTTTGGAGCGCCCCAATCAGCCTATCGGATTGTTTCCGCATGGCACGTAACGGGATTGACCCACCAAATACCATTGCTAAGGTATACCCACCCGCCGCCAAGCGCGAATAAACCATATATTCCTGTCCGCTAATCGGAATAGTGATGAATTTGAGGCGGGCTTCATCGGGTTGTGCATCACCATCCTCTGCCAACAGTTGCCGAATTTGCGTGATATCTAAATCGGGCAAATCACCCGCCGATGCCACCAAACGCCCCTGCTTGAGTAATAATGTTGCATCCGCCGACAATTCTAATGAGGCTTGCGTCAGGGTAAGCGCCAATTTTGCCGTTGGAGATGTATCCGATGGTACAATATCCGTTGTCGGCAATTGTGGGATTTCTGGCGCAGGTGGTGGAGTTGGCGTATCTAACCCTTTGCGCGGATTCGGCAAGGTGGTCGGTTTGGGTGGTGGTGTGGGATAACGGTCAGTCTCCAAATCATGCGGATTTTTGACCATATCCGTCATATGTTGGGCGCGGGTTGTAGATAGAGTCGCGTCTGGATGCGGGTCTAAGACCACACTCAAAAAGTCGGGTTCTTTCACATATTTTTCGAGGTCTTGTCGCCAACCTGCGGGCAATTTTTGCCCCTTATCATCATGCGATAACGATTCAATCAATTTACCGATGACGACTTGTAATGATTGTGTATCATCATGCGTTTCGCGCAAAATAAATTGTGCGGGGATATTTTCTGTCACCTGATTGGCAATTTCGCCACTCGGCAACAACGGCATATACGGGGTCATGGCTTCTTGTAACACCACCCCCACCCGCGATAAATCCACCTGCCCCACCACATCACGTAAATCGGCGACTGTGCCAATTTCCTCCAGTGTGGGCATCGGCGGTTCTTCGGCGGCGAGTTGCTTGAACAACGGGTCATCGTGCGGATTTTCGTGCAATTCCGCCATATCCCCTTTGAACACCACCTCCAACGCCGTATTTTTATCATCCCCATCCAATAATGTCGCCGACCCCATTTTCGTCAACACTTCGTTCATCGGATTCGGCGGGAGCGCCATTTCTAGCGTATCCGATTCATCCAACAACGGGGCTTCGGCAGTATCGGGCAACGCATCAGTATAAATCATCTTTTTCAGGATGGGCAACAAATCGCGCAACGGCATGGGGATGTCCACCACCCCGTCCAAATCCAATTGACGCGCAATCGTCATCACATTTGGCATGTGTGGGCTGGCAAGAATTCGCATATTGGGCGCAACCGCACGTATCCGCGAGACCAATTCTTGCCCGTTCATGCTGGGCAAACCAAATTCCAAAATCGCAATATCGTGTGGGCGTGTGCGTAATAATTCCAAGCCCGCGTCTGGCGTGGTGAATGACGATACTTCAAATTCACCCGTGCGTTCTAATGCCTGCTTCATCGCCAACAACGCGGAGAGGTGTTTGTTAATCATCAAAATGCGAATGATAGAGGTTGCCATATCCAAAACTATCCTAAAATGAACGCCTGTCCTACGTTATTATAGCACATTTTTACGGCGTGATGACAGGCAATTGGTCGTTTTTTGATTTTAACCCGTCTGTGAGAGATGAGCAAACAACTTGTGCTAAAATAGGCGTAGGGACATGATATATCATGTCCACCACATGCCCGATTGGTAAAAGGACACCAAGACGATGATAAGTGACCAACCAAAACAAATTCTATCTGAGGGGATGTCATTGGATGATTTTATGCGCCTATCCAATGAACAACCTTTTGAATTGATTGACGGAAGGATTATAGAAAAAATGCCCACAGGTTTACCCCATAATGTGATTGTGCGTGCCATTTTCCGTTTATTAGACCCATTTGTGGTGCAACATGACTTAGGCGAAGCATTTGCAGAAAACGCATTCATCACCGAAGAACGTACCGATTGGGTACGCGGGTCGCGTGTGCCAGATATTGCTTTTTATCGTAAAGAACGGATTCAACACATTATGAAAGCGATGCCTGCGGTGATTCCTATCGTCCCAGACCTCATCATCGAAGTCCTATCCCCCACCGATAATTTATTCGATGTCCAAGACCGCATCATGTTCGACTTTGATAATGGTGTGAAGCAAATTTGGCTGATAGACCCACAAAAACAGGGCGCACTGGTCTATCTGCCCGATGCCAACCGCCCAACCCGCTTCGGCGAAGATGGCGTATTATCCGCGCCCGCTATTTTGCCGAATTTTGAATTGCATTTGGGTGCGGTGTGGGCGTAAAATGACAACACCCGATATTTCGTTGCCTACCATAACGGGTGTTGTCTATTTTATATTCGTCCTTTTAAGGGGACAGGGATATTCGGCTCTCTTATAAATTGCCGCCCAATATATCCTTAAATATACTGTACCTCAGCATTTTGTATTATAAGGTAGAACGCACAACGCACGCCAATATTGTTGTTCTCATTGTTAGGATTATTCCTGTTGCGGTTGGATGCACGCACGTTGTTCTCGTTATTGTTCCACGAACCACCCCGCAACACGCGCTCCCCGAATTCCCTACATAAACAGGTGTATCAAGACCTGATTCATGCCTTTTTTGACCAACCACCCAATAAATTACCAATTTCGGTGGTATATTCAGACGCATATTGAAATTGGTTTGGAGATGTGTATTTTAATTCTAATGCCATTCGCAAGTAAAAACGAGCCTTATTCAACTGTATTTGTGCCTCTTTAAGGTAGCTTTTAGGTGATTCTGCTTGTGTGGCACGCAATAATTGCTCATGAAATGCCACCATTGCCTCTTCAATATGCCGTGCTAATCGAAATCGTTCATGACGTGGGAATTTGGCTGTGTGGTCATATAACCATACCATGAAGGCTTCTGTTTTGATAAATATAGGAGATTGTGCGCTCATTGCAGTTGACCAAACATTTTGCGTTGTAATGCCCATGTATCACCGTGTTGCACATGCCCCAACCATGACATCACACTCGCACGTCCATCTTCACGCCTAATTTCACCTGCCTTAAATTGCTTCCACAATGTTTTCAGATGACGCTGATAAGCAATTCCTTTGGTCTTTTTCAAGCGCCGATGGGTTGGAAACATCGTAAAACCTAAAAATGGGATACCATGTTCAACAGGGTAAACATGAGCGCGATTTTCGTGAATCGTCAATCGTAATTCCGTTAAAAAATTGATAATATCTGACCGCCAAGCATTTAATTGGTCTTTGATAATTTTCATGAGTGTTTAGCACATAAACAGTTAATACCATACATACAGTCCAGTTCAGAAAGTAATTAAATGCCGCAAATGAGTCACTTATTTCAGATGCTAACAACACACAGTTGACAGCTTTCCAAAGATGGCAATTACACAGCCCTGCGTAAGCTCGACGGCCTTCATGAAAGAAGGTATCATTTCCAATTTCAACAGTCCCAAATGTATCCAATAAATTCATGTAGTATTAAAAACTTCCGATAAAAACTCTACCTGATAGTCGAGGAGAAGCTCTGGGCCCTTGAAGTACCTTGATGCTACACGCACAT
>JALONZ010000476.1 GCA_025454675.1 Anaerolineae bacterium
TGGCAATTTCTTCTAGGGTATGGGGTTCAACACCACCTAACCCAAACCGCAACCGCAAAATATGACTTTGGCGTGGGGTCAGTTCGGCTAAAATTTCTTCAATGGTTTCTTCTAATAAGTGTTGTGTGGCAGAATCCACAGGGCTGGGTGATTCTTGGTCTTCAATAAAATCACCAAATTCACTATCCCCATCTTCACCAACGGGGCGTTCTAAAGCGATGGCGTGTTGGCTGGCATCCATCATGCCACGAATGGCATCTATCGGCATATCCATCTCATCTGCAATTTCTTCGGGGGATGGTCTGCGTCCCAAACTTTGTTCAAGCGATTGGGCGGTGCGATACATTTGGCGAATGCGTTCTGTCATGTGGAGGGGAATACGGATAGTACGGGTTTTTTGGGCGAGGGCGCGAGTGATGGCTTGGCGAATCCACCATGTGGCATAGGTGCTAAACCGATTGCCACGCGCATAATCATATTTATCCACCGCACGCATCAAGCCCACATTGCCCTCTTGAATCAAATCGGGGAAGGGTAAGCCTTGTCCCATGTAACGTTTGGCGATGCTCACCACAAGGCGCGTGTTGGCGCGTCCCAAATGTTCGCGGGCGCGTTGCCCGTCTTGGGCGATTTTATGTAATTTTTGAATGTGTTCTTGGCTATAATTTTCGTATGTGCTGGGGCGGTCTAGGCGTTCTTGGGCTTTTATACCCAGTTCAATGCGTTTGGCGAGGTTAATTTCATCATCGGCGCTGAGGAGGGGTTCTTGCGCCATTTGGCGGAAGTATAAGCCAACGGGGTCATCGGGTGAAATGGCGTTCAGGTCGCCGATAGTGGGGTCGTGAAGTAATTCTTCACCTTCAAATTCACCTTCTTGGTCATCGCTGAGTGTTGGGGGATACAATAAATCTATTTCATAATCGTAGCGGATTTCTATTCCCAGCTCATCAAGTTCATAAATTATATTTTCGATGGATGTGGCGTTATCTGGGTCATCTTCTAATAGTTCGAGTACATCATCAAAGGTCAAAAAACCTTGTTGTTCTGCTTTATCAATGAGTTCTTGAATCACCGAACACCTCACTTTAGTTCAAAACCTCGAAAAATTACAACAAACGGTTAGAAGAATTTAGCTCTTCGTCACGTTTTTATTATATAGGAGATTTGAAAACTGTGCTTGTCAATTTATCAAATTGCTATCCCACCAGTTTTGTTAAGATATTTTTATTCTATCATAGCGTTTCATCAAAACAAGATTAATGCTAGATGAGTGATGATATATTGTTATTAATTTTTTAGCGTTATGTTCTATTTTTTTATGTGATATTGTTATTCGATTCGTAAGGGCGCAACATGTTGCGCCCTTACAGGAGTTTCTATTTTATTCAACAGGTTGGGGGGTGTGGATGAAATTCAATTTCGAGAGTTCGCGCACTTGCACATCGGCGCGATAACTACTGCGTACCAACGGACCGCTTTCCACCCATTTATATCCCAATTCTTTGCCGATGACTTGAAAACGGTCAAATTCTTCGGGGGTATAATAGCGTTCTACGGGCAAATGTTTTTTACTGGGTTGCAAATATTGACCAATGGTCAAAATATCCACGCCAAGCCCTGCCAAATCGCGCATGACTTCCACCACTTCATCAAATGTTTCGCCCAAACCGACCATAATCCCACTTTTGGTCAAGACGAGGGGTTGCATCTTCTTGGCATTGCCCAATGTCGCCTTTGTCCATGCGTAATTATCTTGGGGTTGCACCTTTTTGAATAAGCGCGGGACAGTCTCGACATTATGATTCAAAATTTCGGGTTGGGCATCCATGACAATTTTGAGCGCGGCTTCACTCCCCTTAAAATCGGGGATGAGGACTTCGATGCTACAACCGGGTTGCAATTGGCGAATGCGTTTGATGACCATCGCAAAAATCGGCGCACCGCCATCAGGACGTTCATCCCGATTCACGCTGGTGATGACGACATGACGCAAGCCCATCGCGCGGACACTTTCGGCGATGCGATTTGGCTCTGCCCAATCGAGTGGGCTAGGGCGACCAGTTTTAATATCACAAAAACCACAAGAACGGGTACAGGTATCACCCATCATCAAAAAGGTGGCTGTTCCGCGCCCCCAACATTCGCCAATATTGGGACATTGTGCCTCTTCACACACGGTATGTAATGTTTTGCTCCGCATCAGGTTATGCACATTTTGGTAGGTTTCGCCACTAGGGGCTTTGACGCGAATCCACGGGGGACGGCGGCGGGGATGGTTGGGGTCGGGTTGCCAATCGGCAGTAGAAGAAGACGAAATATCATCTAGGGGGATAATATCGCTCACAGATATGCACTCTTTCACTCTAAAACGAAATAACATGCCTATCATAGCATAATCAGATGAGTAAAGCCTATGTAAATATCATGCCATTATTGTATCTGAGTTCAAAATGCGTTACAAATTGACCACCAAATTTTTTTGATTCTATTGTGGATAAATTATGATTCCGATTGAGTTGATACTCCTATTTTCTGGTGGATTTTTGTGTCTCGCCATTTTTGCCAGCAAACTTGCCGCCTATTCCGGCATTCCCGCGCTCATTTTATTTTTGGGATTGGGTATGTTGGCAGGCTCAGATGGATTAGGGCGGATTCAATTTGATTATCCTGCCATTGCCCAAGCGATTGGTGTGGTGGCGCTCGTCCTGATTCTGTTTTCGGGCGGATTAAGCACCCACTGGACAGAAGTGAAGCCCGTCCTCCGCAAAGGCATATCGTTGGCAACCATCGGGGTATTCATCACAGCGTTATCCGTTGCCTTATTCACTCACGCCTTTTTCGGATTCACCTTATATGAAGGCTTATTGCTCGGTGCAATTATCTCATCCACCGATGCCGCCGCCGTCTTGACGATTTTACGCGCCAAAGCGGTGCATCTGCGCGGACGACTCAAACCCTTGCTCGAATTGGAATCGGGGAGCAATGACCCGATGGCGGTGGTGTTGATGTTGGGGATGCTGGCACTGATTCAAAACCCAGATGCCAGCCCTTTGAGTCTCATCCCATTTTTCATCGCACAAAT
>JALONZ010000477.1 GCA_025454675.1 Anaerolineae bacterium
TGAGGCAAACCCTGTTTCTAGTTAAATAATTTTTCATAACCGAGTGTGGTGGATGGAATTGCGCCCAATGCCTTACCGCAGGCGCTCCCTGCACCATGCCCAGGCCAGATTTGCAGATAATCGGGCATGGTTTTGAGGCGTTGAATATTATCAAATTGTTGATATGCACCTGCTTTGGCGGTATTTGCCACCCCTACCGCCACTTCCAATAAATCGGGGCGACCAATATCGCCAACGAATAACAAATCGCCTGTGAATAACCCGATGGGGCGGTCTGCATTGTTATCTGTCACCTGAAAAATGATATGTTCGGGCGTATGACCGGGCGTGAATAAGACCTTGACCATCACCGCGCCGACTTGAATATCATCCCCTTCACCAACATACACATAATCAGGTGAATCGGGATAATCATAGGCAAATTCGCCCCCGCGCCCCGCTTTGCTGATATATAATTTTGCGCCTGTGCGTTTAGCCAGTTCATACCCGCCACTGATATAATCGGCGTGAATGTGTGTTTCTGCCACCCCGATGATGCGGAGTCCGTTTTCTTGTGCCACACGGATATAGGGTTCAACATCACGCGAGGGGTCTATGACCAATGCCACCCCACCACCCGGACATCCGAGTAAATAAGAAGCCTGTGCCAATTCGTCATCATAAAAATATTTGAGTAACATGGTGAAATTTTCCTTATTCTTTAGGCTTTGCCACTAATCAACGGAAAACGGCTCATCGCCCAGTCCATCGTGCCACCCTCAAGGTTATATAGGGTGTGTTTGATGCCACCATAACGCAAAATTTCTGCGCCCATCATGCTCCGCATTCCAGAACGGCAAACGAGGACGATGGGGTTATCGCCTGCCAATGCTTCTATTTGGGTGATTTGTGTATCGAGTTCATCCAGTGGGATATTGACTGCGCCAGGGATGCGTGCTTCTTCAAATTCTTCTTCTGTGCGAACATCCAATAGCAGGTGAGGGGTGTTATTATCTTTGAATTGTGCCTTAAAGTCGTCTACCGATAGGTTCTCGAACATACGATAAATTCAAACTCCTGATGTGTGTTGTGTAGATAACAATGATTATAGCATGTAGACGCGGTTAATATGAAACGTCTTTCGTTACACCTAAAAAATTGAAAAACCCGCTTATTGACATAATTCGCAAACCTGTGTTACACTAAATTCCAGTGTATGAAATCTATTTGAGTTTTTCATAAATTTTCTAAAAATCTTTTAAGGAGGCGTACCCAATGGCAGTTCCTAATTTCCTCATTCAGAATGTTCTGTTGCCCAATGGTCAAATTATGGGTGCGCTAGTCCAACGTTAAGATTCTTCTAACCCCTCAACATCCAACGTTGTTCTAGGTCGCTCATCGCAAACGCGACGAGCAATCCGCGCACCCCCCACGAATGGACTATTTATCGGTGTGGCTGTGTTCGTATTGTCGTCTTTCGTATTTGAGCGAAAAAGTATCATCAAAAAGGAACAACGTTCATCATGCAACTTTCTCACGTTAAAACCGAGTTTAATCAACTGCCCTATGAGGCACAATTAGAACGTCTTTCTGCGCTTGCCCGCCGTGCGATTACACATTATGGCTTGGATGATGCGACTGTTTCGTTGCTAAATTATACCAACAATGCCGTTTTTAAGGTGGAAGCCCAAAGTGGTGTGATGATTCTGCGACTATACCGTGCGGGATTGCGACCCCTGACCGCCATACAATCGGAATTGATGTGGTTATCGGAACTCGCTGAAAAGGGTGTACATGTACCTGCCCCAATTGGCGAGATTTATACAGGTGAATTAGAACATGAAGCATCACCTGTTTATTGCACCTTAACAACGCGGCTAGAAGGTGAACCTCTCACTTACGCGCAGATGACAGATGACCATATCCGCGCCATCGGACGCTTTATCGGTCAATTGCACACCATTGCATCGGGCTTTACACCATCCGCAGATTTTTCGCGCTCCCGTTTGGATTATGAAGGGCTGTTTGGTGATGATTCGCCATACAACCCCAAAGACGGCGCGAGCATCTTCACGGATGAACAAAAAGCGGTGATGGAACAAGTGCAAACGCGAGTGAAAGCGACTTTTGACTATTTGGGACAAACCGCAGACACATTTGGACTCATCCATGCCGATTTCATCCCACAAAATATGGTGTGGGATGGCATGAAACTCGGCGCAATAGACTTTGAGTATTGTGGTTATGGCTATTATCTTTATGACCTCGCACCGATGTTATGGATGAACAGAAATGAACCAAATTACGACCATTTACGTCTTATGCTATGGGACGGATATAACGAAATCCGACCTCAACCGAAAAATTGGATGAATACCTTACCCACTTTTGTGGCGGCACGGCACGTTGCCTCGTGTCGCTGGATAGCAGGTAATTTATCGAACCCGTCGGTACGCGCCCGCGCTCATCAAGTGATTGCGGAACGTGTAGAAGAGATGAAGTCTTTCTTAATGCAACCGAATGACCTAATTAAGGGTGAATAATTTCATGGCTAAAAACAATATTCTTCAAATCGCGCAGTTACAAGCACGTTATAGCGGAACATACGAATTTACAGTAACAGATGCGCTGGATGAACAATTCTATAAATATCTCTCTCGTAAATTGCGCGATGTGGTTTCCTTTGCACCAGAACGCCGTGTCGCTGATGTTTTCCCCGTAGACATCAGCCTCGATGATTTTGAAGGTGATGTGGTGGCGGGCTTGGCAGGGTTTATCCATCAAGATATTTTGACAGTGGACTTGTTGTGGGTGGGTGATAAATTGCGCGGGCAGGGCATCGGCAAACGCTTGGTACAAATGGCAGAAGAAATCGCCATCCAGCGAGGCTCACAAAAAGCCCGTATCCGTTGTGCTAAAGAGAACATCTCGTTTTTTGTTGGACTGGGTTACGCCATCACAGGCATGATGCAACAATTGCCTGTGGCAGGTGCGCCACTCTCGGCACAGGGTATCTATTGGCTAACCAAGACCTTCTAGCGGAACTGTACAAAATCGGCTTTTCACGATAGGGTATGGCATGGCGCTATGCCCTATTTTTT
>JALONZ010000478.1 GCA_025454675.1 Anaerolineae bacterium
TTTGTTAAATGAAATGTTTATGAAATACTGGTATTTTGTTTATTTATATCAATTTTCGTTGTCATTTTGGCCACAAACCATATAAAAGGAGTAAATCTGTGGGTAGCCACGACAACCATCTTGTCCGGTTATTACGAAGGATATGACTAACTACCGAGCTCGTTTGTTCATGAATATTTGTCTGCAAGGGGAACAAGCCTGCAGGTGTTGCTGAAATTGTTGGAGACTTTCATAACCTCTCATTTATATTATTGCCATTAACTATTATGGTCAAATGCATCAATTACGTATAGTGCAAGTTAGATTTTGGGTGATAAGACAATGGCTGATAAGACAGCACCCGTTCAAGGGGAAATTATAATGATAAAGTGTGTATCCTGTGGGAATCTAAATCAAGATGGGGTTTTAATTTGTGTCTATTGTGGCGCGTTGCTGGATTTGAATGAGCGTGTCGCTACAAAATCATTTGATGATGCTGATTATGAAGAAGGCACTGCCAAATGGGGGTCTGCCCGATTTACACCGCGCACACATTTGGTATTGGGAATTGAAGGTGAAACACGGTCTATCACTTTTAATGCCAATGATATTACCGAATTGGTCTTAGGGCGCAGTGACCCTAAAACGGGTGAAGCTCCCCCCATTAACCTGACCGATTATGGTGGTCTTGAAAAAGGGGTTTCGCGCAAGCACGCGGTTATCAATCGCAAGGATGGCTCGTTATACCTGATTGACCAAGGGAGTGCCAATGGCACATATCTGAATGGGCAACGCTTGGTGGCACAACAAGAACGTGTATTGCGCGATGGTGATGATGTGCGTTTGGGGCATTTGATGATTCGGATTACATTTGAACAACTCTAATTCACTGAAAGTTTTTAATGAGCGAACAACGCACGAATGAGCAATGGTTAGCCGATTTAACGGGTGATTCTGACCAACAAGCTGTCGCATTAGAAGACCTACGCACCCGCATCCGACGGAGTATCTTATATTATCTCAGTCAAGAGCGAAGTGATTTGCGCGGGTTATCATTGCAAGAATTGGAACAAATGGCAGATGATTTGGCGCAAGATGCGACCTTGCGTGTGATGGATAATATCAAAAATTTTCGGGGCGAGAGTTTATTCACCACTTGGGCAAATCGGATTGCCATTCGGGTTGCGATTAGTGATTTGCGTCGCGCTCGGTATAAAGATTTTAGCCTCGATGACATCACAGCTGAAGGGGAATTGCCGCCTGTCAAATCAGATATGAATGATAGCCCGACACCCGAAGAATCGGTGGAGCGGGCAGATGTTTTGGCAAAAATTAATAAAGCACTAGAAGATGCACTCACCGAGCGCCAATATCAGGTGATTGCGGCAGTGGCACTCAAGGGGATTCCGATGGATATTGTGGCGGAACAAATGGGGACAAACCGCAATGCCTTATATAAATTGTTGCATGATGCCCGCAAAAAATTGAAAACTCATTTAGAATCGCAAGGGCTTTCGATGGATTATATGCTCACATTGTTTCAATAATGTTTACGGTCAGTGCCTATAAATTCATGCTATGATTTTGTTTAGACACTCATTTAACCCAAAGGGCAATCATCATGGCAAAAGAAGACCTTAAAAAATTACGCAGTAAAGACCCAGAAGAACGCAAAAGTGGTATTCGTGGGGTGGCAAAATCATTAGACCGCAATGCCCTGCTTCAATTGGCAACGATGGCAGGCGATGACCCCGACCCAAACATCCGCAAACTGGCACAACAAGCCGGTGTGTATATCCGCCAAAAGACGGGCGATATTGAAGTCCCCAATCCAAAACCGAGTGATACGAAATCGAGTGGCGCTAAACACATCACGGTAGATGATGCCAGCGCCCAAAAAGCCCAAAAATTGATGGAATACGCCAGTTTTCAAAGCGAGAATGGTGATAAAGCCAAAGCGATGAAGGCATTGGTTAAAGCCGCCGAACTTGACCCCAATTTACGTAATGATAGTTTTTATATCAGCCTCAGCGAGACCCTCACCAATTTGGAAGGGAATGCGGCGATTAATGCCCTGCGTGATGAATCACGCATTGAGCAAACGGTGCAAAAAGATGTGCAAATCAAATTGGATAAAGAGGTTAAAGCCCATCAAGATGAGGTGAGTACGGCATCTGGGCGCGATGTGTTGTTCGATTCGGGGTTGTTTTTGCTCATCAGCGTGGTGGTTGGGGTGGTCTTATTATTCCTTACCGTGTATCAGGCATCACAATATAAAACCAATTTAGAAGCCAATCGCAAATTAGTCACAGAAGCATTAGATGAGCCGGGTATGCCCCGTGTGCGTTGGATAGATGGCGAAATTGGTGTGCATCCCACATTCGATTTTGAGGCGAAAAATGTGGCATTAATTTATGCCGCTCCATATGCCCCACCACCTGCCCCCGAACCTGCTAAGACCGAAGTGATGAAGCCTACCGAGTTATTTGAGAAATCCACCATGCCCTATTGGTCAGATTTGGGGATTGGGCGGGCGGTTGTGCGTGGAATCGGTTTTGGCTTGATTGCATTACTGGCTGTATGGGGCTTGTTGGGTGTCACCCATTTATTTGCACGCACATTCTTTGGTGGGGATGGACGCTTTGCTTATACCGCACATCGCTTATTGACATTATATACCGGACGTGCCGTTTTATTGGTGGTGATTGGATTCGTGGGGATTATGCTGTATTTTGGTGGCGGGGGTGATAATAGTATGGCGACCATTTTCCTCGTGATTTTGGGCATATTCGCTTTTTTCACCTTTTTGACCAGCGCGACTACCGTCAAAAATGCTTATCGGTTTGGCATCTTCTCTGCGATTATCGTCATTTTGTTGGGTTTGGTGGTTGCCATCCTCATTGGTGGGGCGGGGGGATTTTTCTTAACCCAGATTGTGTGATGTAAGATACAGGCTTATCTGTCCGTCAATGATAATAGCAAGCAACAAACAATAAGCGCAGAGGAACAATGTATGCCAAAATGTAACGATGAAGAACTCAATCCAATGCTCAACTTCTTAACTGCCCCAGAAGATGAGTATGTGGCACATATTGATTGT
>JALONZ010000479.1 GCA_025454675.1 Anaerolineae bacterium
GCGGATAGCACGCAAGTCCATCGCTTGCCCGTGCATCAAAAATTGCACATCATAACCATAACCATCTTCATCATCTGGCGGAATCGCATCTCCCACCCACAACGGCACATCTTCATCTTCATCGCGGGCAATCATCGGCTCGCCCCGCAACGCTTTGACCATGCCTTCTAAGATAAATACCAAGCCTTGCCCGCCAGAATCCACCTTTCCCGCCGTTTTGAGGACAGGGAGTAAATCCGGTGTTTTTGCCAATGATTCTTTGGCGGCATTATAAAAAACTTCCATCCCCACCACCCAATCATCACCCGTATCGGCATATTTTTGGAGTGCTTCCGATGCCTCTCGCGCAACGGTGAGCATTGTGCCTTCGGTGGGGGTCATCACAACGCCATACGCCTGTTTAATGCCATTGGCAAAGGCTTTATTCAACAAAGCTAAGTCAAATGTGGGGGATGATTCGGCGGCTTCTGCCCAGCCTGCCAACCATTGCGACAAAATCACGCCAGAATTGCCCCTTGCACCCAATAATGCCCCGCGTGCAAAGGCTTTGCATAAAATACCTGCATGGGTTTCATCGCTGTGGCGGATGGCTTCGTAACCCTGTTTCAGTGTCAGAGTCATATTTTTGCCCGTATCCCCATCTGGCACAGGAAAAACATTCAACCAATTCACCCGTTCTTGATGATGGTCTAGCCACATCAACCCCGCTATCAACAGTTGTTTTAATAAATGTCCATCAAAAATTTTTTGGTGTAAGTGCTGTCCCATATGGGCTAATCTTTCGGTGGTCTCTCTGCTAATCACCTGCAAGGGCGCAACATGTTGCACCTAACCATATCGTAACATTTTTACACTCATTCGTACAGATAGCGCGTTATTTCTATGGAAACTTTTCCATAATTAAACGGACGTTAGATTAGTACACTGTGTCGGAAAATTAGGTGTAATATTCATTTATTGTTGTGATGTTTTTCACGAAGAGTTATCATATACTGACACTTGTAAACAAATTCACAAGCAAGTCACACAGGAAAGGATGTTAATGATGGATAAAGGAACAAAGATAACGGGAGAAATCACCCCCGCCTTTGCCGAAATCCTAACAGACGAAGCAGTGAGTTTTCTCGCCAAACTCGCCCGTACCTTTACGGCACAGCGGAATGCGCTATTAGCCAAACGCAAAGACCGCCAAGCCAAATTGAATGCGGGTGAAATGCCCAATTTTTTGCCAGAAACACAGCATATCCGCGAAAGTGCGTGGCAAGTTGCGCCCATCCCAACCGATTTGCAAGACCGTCGTGTGGAAATTACGGGTCCAACCGACCGCAAAATGGTCATCAATGCGCTGAATAGTGGTGCAAAGGTGTTCATGGCAGATTTTGAAGATGCCAACGCGCCGACATGGTTCAATCTGGTAGATGGTCAAATCAATTTACGCGATGCAGTCCGCCGTACCATCACCTATGCCAACGAAGCAGGCAAACAATATCGTCTAAATGACCAAATTGCGACCTTGATGGTGCGCCCACGCGGATGGCACTTGAGCGAAAAGCATTTTATCGTGGATGGAGAAGCTATCCCTGGTGGGTTATTCGACTTTGGGTTGTATTTTTTCCATAACGCCCATGAATTGCTCAAGCGTGGCACAGGTCCCTATTTTTACCTGCCCAAACTGGAAAGCCATTTAGAGGCGCGGTTGTGGAATGATGTGTTCAATTTGGCACAAGATGAACTCGGCATCCCACGCGGGACGATTAAGGCAACCGTACTTATTGAAACCATTTTAGCGACTTTTGAGACCGAAGAAATTTTATATGAACTCCGTGACCATTCGGCTGGCTTAAATTGTGGTCGCTGGGATTATATTTTTAGCTACATCAAAAAATTTCATAAAAATCCTAAGCATGTGTTACCAGACCGCGCCCAAGTGACGATGACCGTCCCATTCATGCGGAATTACACCCAAAATGTGATTAAAGTGTGTCACAAGCGGGGCGCTCATGCGATGGGCGGGATGGCGGCACAAATTCCCATCAAAAATGACCCCGAAGCCAATGAAAAAGCATTGGACAAGGTGCGCCAAGATAAATTACGCGAGGCACAAGATGGTCATGATGGCACATGGGTGGCACATCCGGGTTTGGTAGAAACGGCAATGAGTATTTTTAATACCTATATGCCCACATCCAACCAATTGACCAAACAACGCCCTGATATTCGTGTATCGGCAGATGATTTGCTCGTACCAAGCGATGGAACAATCACCGAACACGGGTTGCGCTGGAATTTGAAGGTGGGTATCCAATATTTAGAATCATGGCTAGGCGGAAATGGTTGTGTACCCCTCTATAACCTGATGGAAGATGCCGCCACCGCCGAAATTAGTCGGTCTCAGGTGTGGCAATGGCTTCATCATCGCGCCAAATTGGATGATGGGCGTGTGGTGACAGAATCGCTGTATAGTCAATTCCTTGAGGAAGAAATGGATGCGATTAAACAAGAAGTCGGCGATGTTCGGTTCAAAAATGGCAAATATATCCTTGCCAGCGAAATTTTTGACAAGATGATTCGGCGGGATGAATTCACAGAATTTTTGACCTTGCCCGCATATGAATATTTAGATTAAACAGGGATGGCGGATAGATTATTATTCGCCACAGCACCAACCATAATTCACATTAATTATTTTTATCAACCATAAGGAGATTTATCATGCACACAACAACACTGGCAATGAAACACGACTGGATGAATAACCCGCGTTGGTCAGGCATCACCCGCCCCTACACCGCCGAAGATGTCCTGAAATTGCGCGGAACGATTCGCATCGAATACACATTGGCACAAATGGGCGCGGAACGGCTGTGGCAATTGCTCCAAACCGAAGATTATGTCAATGCGTTAGGCGCAATCACAGGCAATCAAGCCGTGCAAATGGTGGAAGCAGGTCTAAAAGCCATTTACATCAGTGGTTGGCAAGTGGCGGCAGATGGCAACACGGCGGGTCAAATGTACCCCGACCAAAGCCTGTATCCTGTGGATGCTGTGCCTGCCCTCATCCGCCGTATCAATAATGC
>JALONZ010000480.1 GCA_025454675.1 Anaerolineae bacterium
AAAACCCTCAATTGCCATTCAGCAGTTGGGAAATAATATTTATCGCAAACAATGGCTAAATGGAATGAAAAAGCAAGTTTTGCAATTTAAGCAACTTACTGGTATTGTTAATGCCATTCCCACTTGGCAGGCATATCGGCCTAAAGGGCAAGCAACCTTTGAGCGTTTTGCCGAAATGATTGAACGCTATTTGAATATCAAACCCGTCATCGTCACCAACAAAACCGATACAGGGATAAAAATCGCCATAGACCAACCCGAACAAGCAGGTGCAGACCGCATCATCAACGCCGCGGCGGTGGTCAAACTCTATGGCGGTCCCGCATTGGTCATTGATTTTGGCACAGCCACCACTTTTGATGTCGTCTCGGCGGATGGCGCATATTGTGGCGGGGCAATTTCACCCGGAATTGGCGTGGCGCATGATGCACTCGTCAGTCGGGCGGCGCGGTTACATAAAGTGGATTTGCAACCCCCACCCGACCCCATCGGCGGGAATACCATTCATGCCATGCAAAGCGGGATTTTTTGGGGTTATGTGGCATTGGTAGAGGGATTGGTCACACGCATCAAAAAATCTATGGTCACGCGCGGTTTTGCATCATCTGAAGCCGATATTCAGGTGATTGCAACAGGTGGGTTATCGGCATTATTTCAGTCGCATAGTGATTGCATCCATAAAATCGCGCCCGAATTAACGCTTGATGGGTTGCGAATTATTTATGAGCGACAAGCCAAATAAGGGGGATTTATTCCCCCTCAAATTGACTTTCAACACTCTCTACTGCTTCATCCGCCGTTAAATTCCCCGAAATCACACCGGTAAATGCGCTTTGAATGGCACGCGCCACCGCCCCCGTATTGTTATCTGAGGGCATTAAAACCGCGTTGGTCAACAAATTATCAAATAACGTCAATAGCTCATTCGATAAGGGGAGTGAGTTCAATGACCCACGTTGTGAGGGGAGCATATTCACCAATTGGGCATAATCGGCTTGGCGGGTATTATCCATCATCCAATCTATAAAATTGAATGCAATCGCTTGATGGTCGGCATTTTTAGCCGTAACCACCCACACCCACCCATTCATCAATGTGGGTGTATCGGTTACATCAGATGGAATAGGAGATGCCTGTAATGGGGTTTCATTCGCCAATTCTGTTAAAAATAGGGTGGAGTTCATCACCCCAGCTCGCAAATCCCCCGATGTGAATGAGCGCACATAATCATTGCTCGACACAAAATTGAGCATCGTTTCGTCAATCAAATTGAGTTCACGCGCCCGCTCATAGTAAGCTAAAACAGTCCTGAGTGCCTCCGCATTAAAATTCAATGTTTCATCATTCGACAATGTGCCACCCGATGCCAAATATTGCAAAAATACGGTTGTATTTAAGCCTGTTGTGCGTCCTGCGGGGAAATTCCAAAAGGCTTCGGCGCGAATAATATTGTCAAATGTCCATATGCTAGGTTGTTCCTCATCGCCATAATATGCCAATAATTGAATATCCACCAAATATGGAATGGCGTATAACTGATTTTGCACCCGTCCAGATTGCAAGGCAGGCGGGAACAAATCGCCTATGATGCTACTGGATAAATGCCCCTCTAACGGCAAGGCTAACCCCTCTTGGACAAGCGTGGGCAAATCATCACGGCGCACAAGGGTAATATCGGGCAAACCATTAGGCGCGACCTTATTGGCGGTGCGGAGTGTGGGCAAAATACCGCCTGTTTCGGCATATCGGCGCAACCGAAATTCGATATTAATCGGTTGGTCGTGTTCTGCCACGAATCCATTAAGTTGTTCATTCAACAATTCCGCAATTTCCGTGCGGTCAGATGGTGCAAGTGATTCTGGAAACCAAATAACAAAATTTTGTGTGGTTGTAGTGCTATTTTCAGTCGGTAATCCCGTTGGAACGGGTGAAAGTGGCGTATTCGTCACCACAATAGTCGGCGCAATCGTGGCTTGTGGTGTGGTATTTGTGCCACATGCGGACAGGATGATGATTAAAAATATCCCCAATACCCATCGGGTAGGTCGTAGGGGATTGCCATGGCAATCCCCTACCATTCCCCCTCTCCATGTAATGGGAAGGGGGTTAGAGGGTGGGGATAAGAAACTGAATTCCAAAATAGAACTGAATAATCTCATCATTTCAGCTTCGCCCAATCGCCTGTCGGGATTTTTTCGCCTGCGCGGATTGCCACCTTCACCCGATTTTCTGCTGGTGTGAGTGGACAATCATAACGGTCATTATACGCACAATACGGGTTATATGCGGTGTTAAAATCCACCACAAACCGCCCATCAGGCAGGCGTTTTGGGTCTATATAGCGCCCTGCCGGATACGTTTCTGTCCCTGCATTCACATCCACGAATGGCAAAAAGAACCCGTGCGGAGTGTTATAAATGGTCAGCGTCACCGATTCACCATCCACATCAAATGTGAATGTGCCATATTGTTGATAATTGCGAATGGTGTCTTTGGTGGTGATAATTTGCGCGGTTGGTGTATTGGCAATGGGGGTAATTTCGACAATCAGCGCCAACGCGGGGTTGTAGGGGTAATAATCAAGGTGGGTAAATTCGGCTTTTTGGGCATCGGTGAGGGGGGAATGGTCGTCATATTCAAAAAATTCGTCTTTAGCGAGTCGGTCTTGCTTAATCAGTTGTTCAGACATGGGTTTTCCTCATCAATGGGGATGATTTTAGGGGGATTTTTGATGAAGCGGAGAAGGTGGGATTCGAACCCACGGTACCCTTGCAGGTACATCTGTTTTCGAGACAGACCCAATCGGCCACTCTGGCACCTCTCCATGTGTTGGGTATGATAGCACAAAGTAGGCGCGATGTGTAGGGACGTTATATTTCAAATTTAGGTCGGGTTGTAGGGGCGCAGGCATCGCCTCGTCCCGTTGCTTTTAGCGTGTATGTCCACCCGTTTTTAACCCATAACCACTTTTCGCAAATTGGTCTTATTTGGTAAGAAACCGCACCCGTAAAATAGTCCATATCAATATATCCATACAACAATAAAGGGGCTTTATGTATATCCCTAAAGAACGGCGTCCCCATGACCAACACGCAAATCGGATTTGCCATCAGCGCCCAACAATTGGCAGGGGCGCTCACCCAACCCGCCTTTGGGTTATGGGCAGATAAAAATGGCGGTCGCTGGCTGGGTGCAGGCGGACTACTCATGACGATGGGCATGTTCGTCTCGTGGTTGGCGGTTGGCTTGCTCACCCACAATTATTATTTGATGATTATCCCGTTCATCCTGCAAGGCTTGGGCAGTGGTGCGGTTCATCCTGTGGGGATGCTCCACTCGGCAGTCAGCAATCAAACCCGCGCCGCCAGCAATATGTCTTATTTTTTCCTGCTGGGGCAATTGGGCTTGGCAACGGGTCCCATTTTGGCGGGGCTATTGCTCGATGCGTCCAATCCCAACCCCATGCTCCCCTTCATGCAACCATTGGGGATTGATAACCGCCTGTTGGTGAACAACACCGCCTCGCCGTTGTTCATGACGATGGTCTTGGCATTGCCCATTTCGATGTTTATGGCTTCTGCCATCCCCACATGGACGAAAGAGGGGCGCGATAAAGCCTCTGGCAAAACCCAAACGATGGAAATGGTTTCTACCAAATCTATCATCCTGCCGTTGGCAATTATCGCCGTCATGGTCACATTTCGCGGATTGGCTAATCCGGGGTCGGTGAATTTTATCCCTGCCCTATTTCAACAAAAAGGCTGGTCGCCCGCCGAATACGGCTTCATCACCAGCCTATTTTGGATTTCGGCGGGGATTTCTGGCGTGATATTCGGAAATTTTGCCGACCGTTATGACCGTCGTTTGGTGATGATGATAACGATGGTCGCATCTGCCCCAACATTTTTCTTGTTGCCCCTCGCAGATGGGGCTTTGGCGCTCATTCTGGCGTTAGGCGCGGGCAGTTTATCGGGCGGGGTGCATAGCATCATCGTGGTGTTGGCACAAGAAGCCATCCCCGCAGGTAAAGGTATGGCAGGTGGGGCAATTTTGGGGCTGATTTTCGCCACAGGCGCGTTAGGTAGCCTCATCATTGGCGGGTTAGCCGACCTCATCGGTTTAGGCTCAACGTTTCAGGTGGTAGCAATTGCGGTCATCATCGCGGGCATGTTGAGCTTGGCATTGCCGAAGAAGCAAAGAGGGTAATTTTTGTAGGCTATGTTTTGGGCGCGGACACGAAAAATCGTGTCCCTACACCATTGTGTAGGCTGTAGGGACGGCAAAAATGCCGTCCACCACCTATATATATCACTCTATGCCCGCAATTTCGCGCCCAGTTGATGTTCAACCGCGCCGATAATTTTCTTCCGCACCGTTAACACCTCTTTATCGGTGAGCGTCTTTTCATCCGTCTGATACACCAGACTATACGCAAGACTCTTATGCCCCGCAGGAATCGAATCTCCACGATACACATCAAACAGCGTCACATCT
>JALONZ010000481.1 GCA_025454675.1 Anaerolineae bacterium
TCCCAATCTGTCCACCATGCCCATAACATCGCGCCGAAAAATAACGCGATGCCGATAATACCGCTAAATGCACCGAGTCCCCATGTCGCACCGAATATCAACACGGCAAACGCGCCGATAATCAACAGGGCAGGGCGAATCATGTTGCGCCACCACACCACGGCATGACGACGATAGACGGTATCTCCATCGGTATTCATGAATTTTGAGCGTAACGGTGCGAATATCTTTTGGGGTGGGGTGATGGTTTGGCGTTTACCATCGGATTCGGAAATATCTTCACCCGCTAAAACACGCTCAATATCGTTGCGGATTTGGCTACGGTCATTCGATGTACCATCATCAGGCAGTTTTGCCCGATTTTCAAAAATCACATCTTGCACATCATCCACATTCTGAATCGTATGCAAAACGATATTGCCACTATCACCAGCCGTCCGCAACTCGATTGAGCCATAACGGAATAGACGCGCCATTGGGTCACGCGGGTTAATTTCGATATTGACCTGATGAATCCGCGCCAACACAATTTCAGTTTTATTGTAACTGAGCGCGAATAACTTGCGCTCGATATACACCACGCGCTGATTGGTGATGATGAGCATATCATTGCGCCATTCCACAAAGTGATACAACATCAACACGGCAGGGACGAATAAGCCCACAAATCCGCACGCGATGATTTGCACGATAGGAATTGGCACAAATGCCCATACCATCAGCCCCGTGCCGAATAACATGGCGGGAAACCACGCTTTTTGAATGAATGACCACCAGTGACGGCGCGTTTTGAGCAGTACCGTTTCGTTTTTGCGCTGTCCATCAAATTCGGCGCGTTCTGTGGGTTGTGATGCCGATTGAACAGGCGTGTGGGTGGGTTGTGGGCGCGGTTGTTGCACGGTTGTTGGGGTGGATGGCGCGGTGGGTTTGGGCTTTTGCGGTTTGGGTTCAACAGGGACGGGGATATATGATTTGATTTGCGGATAATTTGCTACCACATCCCATAACCGATTGCGATAGATGACCAAAAAGGATGATGTGACACGCACGACCAAAGTCGCGGTTTCGCGTCCTTTTTGATACAACGCTTTTTCATTGATGAATTGGTTCTGTTCTAACCTGCCCACGCGCACATCATTGCCATCGTTATCTTTTCGGATGAGGTCAGCACGCCCGTTGATGAGCATATACATGCCCTTGCTGGTTTCGCCTTGATGAAAGACCGTTTCACCTGCTTCATGCTGGATGATTTCCATTGCCGATAGGGTCTGCTGAAATAAATCAGGTGGCAGAGGCGCGAATAGGGGCAATTGTCTGGCATATTGCTCGATGAAACGGTCAGTCATGTGTTATAGCCCCCCGTCACTGAGCATAAGCGCCACCCGATTGAGCAAATTCATCAGGTTGGGGTGGGTGGCTTCAAAGTGATGAATGGCGGTTGCTAATCGGTCTCCCAAGCCTTGCACATTGCTGGCGCGGAGTGGGTCGGGTTGAGATAACAGTAATTCAATATTTTCATTTAAGGCGTTGACGATAGCACGCCCTTCTTCATCATTTGGGCTGGTTTTTTGCAGATGTTCTTGTAATTTTGCCAATGATTGGCGGATATTGGTTTCTCCCATGATAAAATGCTCCTTATAGTGTGAATTGTTGCTTCTGCACAGGCACAGTTACATTCATATTAAAATGTTCGCTCAATGATTTTTGGAGTGTGGTGGCGGCTTTTTCTTCACCATGTACCAAAAAGACTTTTTCCGGTTTTTGGCGCATCCCACCGACCCAATTCATCAATTCATCATGGTCGGCATGACCACTAAACCCATTCAAGACCTCAATTCGCGCACGGACGTGTTGCATTTCGCCAAAAATTCGCACATCAGGCTGTTTTTCGACCAATTTCCGCCCCAATGTGTTGGGGGCTTGCCACCCTGTGATGAGGATGGTGTTATTCGGGTCTTCAATGCGATTGGAGATATGATGCACCACGCGCCCAAACTCTGCCATGCCACTGGCGCTGATGATGATACATGGCTCACGCTTATAATTCAGTTGCTTGCTTTCTTCCAATTGACGCACATACGTGACCATATCAAACCCGAATGGGTCACGGCTATTGATTTCATTCATGAATTGGCGAATTTCGTCATCATAACATTCAGGATGCAATTGAAAAACCGATGTCGCATTCACGGCAAGCGGGCTATCCACATAAATTGGGATGCGCGGAATGTCGCCTTTTTTCAGCAGTTGGTGCAGGGTATAGACAATTTGTTGCGTCCGCCCAACGGCAAACGCGGGCATAATGATAGAGCCGTTGCGCCGATAGGTATCGGTGATGATTTTTTCTAGTTTGCGTTCAGAATCTTGGTATGCCTCATGCAGGCGGTCGCCATAAGTGCTTTCCATGATGAGATATTGCCCACCGTCCAAAATTTCTGGGTCACGGATGATGGGGATGCCAACCCGCCCAATATCCCCACTAAAGATGAGCCGATAATCGCGGCTGGTTTCGCGGTCAATGATGTCTAGGACTACGCTGGCACTGCCTAGCATATGACCCGCATCGTGAAAGGTCAACCCCACGCCATCGGCAATGGTTGCCCTGCGTCCATAACCGCGCGTGGTGAAATATTGCATACTGGTGAGCGCATCTTGATAGGTATAAATGGGTTCAACCGCCGATTCACCTGCGCGTTTGCGCTTTTTGCTGACAAAAGCGGCATCTTTTTCTTGAATGAAACCGCTATCGGGGAGCATGGTGGCGCACAAGTCACGGGTGGCAGGGGTACAGATAATATCACCATTAAATCCTTGTTTGACCAAGTTGGGGATATTGCCCGAATGGTCAATATGGGCATGAGATAAGATGAGGATGTCTATGGTTTTGGGGTCGAATGGAAATTTGAGATTTTCCTCATAAGTATCTCCGCGCCCGCCCTGAAAAATGCCACAATCAAGCAAGATGCGCGTGCCGTTGACTTCGATGAGATGCTTAGACCCTGTGACGGTGCGAGCCGCCCCATAAAAAGAGAGTTTCATGAGATTATCCTTTGGTTAGCGGGTGTCTGACCCG
>JALONZ010000482.1 GCA_025454675.1 Anaerolineae bacterium
TGCCTATTTTCGCAAAGCCTAGCCTATAAATCATCAATAATTGAGACAATTTTCCCAAACTAGAATGTTGAATTGGTTGGTTTTCTGCTAGACTATAAAAGAGATGTCGTTAGATTTATTTTCATTTATGCGTGGCGCATACTGAAGATGAAAGGAATCATTTGTGGAAAACCCAGAAAAACCGCGCGTGTTGGTTGTTGATGATGACCCCGCTTTGCAAAAATTAGTTGCCACATTGTTACAACGGGCAGGCATGGACTCGGTTGGTGCATTAACCGCATCATCGGCGGCAGAAGTCCTCAAACAACGTCCACTCCCCGATGTGATTATACTGGATATGATGTTGCCCGATACCAGCGGTGTTGAATTTTTAAGACAAATGCGGACGAAAGAGATGTTTGATGCGTTACCTGTGGTGGTGTTATCGGCATTGGCAGACCCCGACCAAATTCGGGAAGCCTTAAATGCTGGTGCAGACCGCTATTTGACAAAACCATATATTGTGAATAACCTGATTTCGACAGTACAAGATTTGATACGCAATGGCAGACCCAAAAAATAAGCATGTCACTGTAAGCATGTCACTGAGTGAATAGAGGGCTTTTTCTGATGATAACCGATGCAGAACTCACTATCTTGAATTTGGTCGCAGAAGGGGCGCGATATGGTCATGAAATTCAGGAATTGATTGATAAACGTGGTTTGCGTGAGTGGGTGACGATTGGGTTCTCATCAGTTCATTATATTTTGAATCAGTTAGAAGAGCGCCATTTAGTGGTGAGCGAATTGCGGTCTGATGGTCGCGGACCCGCCCGCAAAATTTATGCCCTCACCGAAGCGGGGCAGGGGGTTTTGCAAACAGCCATTTCTGACCGTTTGCGTCAGCCTCGCCCATTTGGGACGGGATTTGAGTTGGCACTCGCCAATTTGAATGCCCTCAAACCCGCGCAAGTGTATCATATCCTCAATCAACATCGTGCCGATTTGCGCCAACGCCTATTGGCAACCGAGCAATCGTTGCAACGGCAACAAAAAAATGCCCAAACACCCGAACATATTGAAGCCCTCTATAGCCACAGCATCACCTTGATGGAAGCCGAGCTGAAATGGTTTGATGAATTTCTCAAATCATGGTCACGGCGTTATCCTGCCGTGTTGCGTAACAAACCATCGGATGAGACCAACCCGCTCCCGTCTAAAGACCAAACCCGTCATCATGTGCATGAAGTGGCAGAAGAAGAAAAACACCTGCAAAAGATGAAACGCCCCAAAGATGAACCTGCTGAAGAACCGAAAGACCCTGATAAGCGCCTGCAAAAGATAAAACGCCCTAAAGTTTCTGTGCAATCGGCTGATGAATCAGAAACACCCACTGCCATCTTCCCGAAAGAAGACACACACGGGTTATCTGCCGATGACCGCAAAATGGATGATTCTAATGATGATTTTTAGCGTTTCGGTGGTGTTAGGGCGAAAATCGCATAATAATCGGTTTCCATATACGCCAGTGTGGTGTCGCGGGGTGCTTCAATGTGTGTATAAATGCTGACTTCATAACCCACATCCCGCAGGGAAGATAACCAAATTTCATAATTTTCTGCGCTTCGTTCTATAAAACGGCTTGGGACGATAAAATAGCGTGTCGCTGTTTCGGGGTTATTGAGCGAATCTTGGGCGAGTGTGTATGGGTCGGGATAATACACGCGCCGTTTATCGCTCCATGCGCCCAGATAATACCCCAATTCCCATCCGCGCCAATGGTCATAGACAATCGCCCCAAATGGCAACGCATTAATTTCATCCGCCAATAGGATGATAAGTCCGTTTGCATCGGGTGGATAAAAATCGCGCCCCACAAAACTTGTCGATAATGGCGAAAAAATCAGCATAATGGCAACGGCAAACATGATGATATAGCGCCTGATGACTAATATGATGATAGGGATGATGAGCAACACATAACGGTCATAGAGGGGTATGCCTAAGACGATGTGTAACACGCTATAAAACAGGGTGAATAGGATTAACCCCCATCCCCGACCCTTCCCCCACCAAGTAGGGGAAGGGAGCAACCCTTTTCCTATTCTATGTAATGGGGAATGAGGTGAGTGTTCCCCCTCTCCATGTAATGGGGAGGGGGTTAGGGGGTGGGGATTGTATATCAAGCGCATGAGGATGATGATAACGGTTAGTACCAAAAAAAATGGATTCATCCCCCAAAATAGATGCCATAACCAAAACAATAACCGCGACCACCAACTACCCGCATCATAAATAAGCCCTGTAGTTGGATAATTATATTGCCCCAACGCAAACACGCTGGTTGTGCCACGACTGGCATCCCACACCAACAAACTCACCAACGGAATAATCATGCCCATAGCGAAACTTAGCCAATTTTTAGGTGAATTGCCCCATAATCCGCGCATCATCAGCAATGGCAAAAAGAAAATGGCTTGTGGTTTGGTGGCGAATCCGACCATCAACAAAAATCCGCTTAAAAATGATTGTCGGCGTTCTATCGCCAACCACGCGCCCATAACCCACATCAACATCAGGCTATCGGTGAAGGCGCTGGCACTCAATCCGATGAATAACGGCGATGCAATCAGGCACAATGCGCCGATGGTGAATTGTTTGGGAAATAACTTTTTTTCCAGCGCCATAAAAATGGCAATCGTGATAATCCCCGCGAATAAATTGGGGATGCGTGCCACAAATTCGCCCACCCGAATCGGCAAATCATACACCCCTTTATCGGTTATCACCGCGCCGAACAAGGCTTGCGCGATGGCGTTGGCATAAATGCTGACGGGCGGTTTATCTAATGGGCTGGTGAGTAGCCAATCGCCATGCACAAAGGCATTCCGCGCAAAGGTGGTATATAACGCTTCATCGGGATGAAACCGTTTATTCATTGTGCCTGAGATGAGGAGAATTGCCCATGCGAGGAGGAGAATGAGAAGCAAAAATTCAACCTCACCCCTAAATCCCCTCTCCAAGCGGAGAGGGGACTTCAAAACTGCCCGAAAATGAAGTTTTCTCCCCCTTCTCCAATTTGGAGAA
>JALONZ010000483.1 GCA_025454675.1 Anaerolineae bacterium
ATTAGCGCCATCGGCATTAGTGGCATGGATAGGATGATTCAACGGAATGTGTTGGTTACAAGTGGTCGCGCTGTCGAAGTGGCGGGTGATGTAGATGTGCTGTTACTGGATAAAACTGGCACTATCACGCTCGGTAATCGCATGGCAACAGCTTTTATCAACGCCGAAGGGGTGAGTTTAGACCATCTTGCTGACGTTGCTCAGCTATCCTCAATCGCGGATGAAACACCCGAAGGGCGGAGCATTGTCGTGTTGGCAAAAGAAAAATTCAACCTGCGCGGGCGCGATGTTTCGCAGATGAACCTGACCTTTGTACCATTCACCGCGCAAACACGCATGAGTGGGGTGGATTTTCACGATGAAAATCGGCAAATCCGCAAAGGTGCATCCGATGCCATCCGCCAATATGTGCAATCGCTCGGCGGGATATTCCCCGATAATGTGCAAAAAGCGGTGGATGATGTGGCACGAAAAGGCAGTACGCCGTTGGTTGTCGCCGAAAATAACCGCGTGTTGGGCGTGATTGAGCTGAAAGATGTGGTCAAAGGGGGTATTCAACAACGCTTCGCCCAACTCCGTAAAATGGGCATCCGTACCGTGATGATTACCGGTGATAATGACCTGACCGCCACCTCTATCGCCGCCGAAGCAGGCGTGGATGATTTTATGGCACAAGCCACACCCGAAGATAAATTGCGCCGTATCCGCAAAGAACAGGCGAAGGGGCATTTGGTCGCAATGACAGGTGATGGCACAAACGATGCGCCCGCGTTGGCACAAGCCGATGTCGGTATGGCAATGAACACAGGCACACAAGCCGCCCGTGAAGCGGGTAACATGGTGGATTTAGATAGCGACCCGACCAAACTCATCGAAGTGGTCGAGATTGGCAAGCAATTGCTCATGACACGCGGGGCATTGACCACCTTTAGCATTGCCAACGATGTAGCGAAATACTTTGCCATAATCCCCGCCTTATTCAGCACGATTTACGCCACTTCTGGCGAAGCGGGTCCATTGAGCACCCTCAATATTATGGGATTGGGGTCGCCACAAAGTGCCATTTTGAGCGCCATCATTTTTAACGCGATGATTATCGTGTTACTTATCCCGTTAGCTTTGCGTGGAATTGGGTATAAGGCGATGGGCGCATCGGCAGTGTTGCGTCGTAATTTGCTCATCTATGGCGTGGGCGGCCTGATAGCCCCCTTCATCGGCATCAAACTGATAGATATGCTCATTACCCTAATTGGATTGGCGTAATAGAAATGAGGACGATATGATAAAATTACTCTTGAGTGCAGTGCGCTTATTCGCCGTGTTGACCGTAATAACAGGCGTGATTTACCCACTCACCATCACACTTTTTGGGCAAGTCGTATTCCCGACCCAAGCCAACGGTAGTTTGATGGTCGAAAATGATACCGTGAGAGGCTCATCGCTCATCGGGCAAGGGACAACCGACCCGCGTTATTTTTGGTCGCGTCCATCGGCTGTGAATTATATGCTAGGGTCATCCGCACAGGCGCTAGGGTCATCTGGGGCGAGTAATTTAAGTCCCGCGAGCGCCACACTCGCCGAAACTGTGGCGGAACGTGAGCAAGCCTTCCGCGAGGCGCATCATTTAGCCGATGATGTGGCTGTGCCGTTGGAGATGTTATTCGCTTCGGGTAGTGGCTTAGACCCACATATCAGCCCCGAAGCGGCGCGGTTGCAAATTGACCGCGTGGCAAATACACGCGGGTTAGACCGTCAAATCGTGGCGGATTTGGTCGAGGCGCATATCGAAACACCACAAATAGGTATACTCGGACAAGCGCGGGTGAATGTATTGGCACTCAATATAGCATTAGATACGCTGGATAGGTGAAAACGATGGATGACAATGATAATCGTCCAGACCCTGATGCGCTTTTAGCGGCAATCCAAAAACAAGATGCCGAACAAGCGCGGGGCAAACTCAAAATTTTCTTGGGCATGTCGGCTGGCGTAGGCAAAACCTACGCCATGCTGGAATCGGCACACGAATTTCAAGCAGAAGGCGGTGATGTGGTGGTGGGATATATCGAAACCCATAAACGCCCCGAAACCGATGCTTTGCTCGACGGTTTAGACATCATCCCGCCGTTACAAATTGATTATCGCGGGGCGATATTGCGCGAGGTGGATATTGATGCGGTCATCGCCCGTAAACCACAATTAGTCCTAATTGATGAATTGGCACATACCAATGCACAAGGATGCCGTCATGCCAAGCGTTATCAAGATGTCTTAGACCTGTTAGAAGCGGGGATTGATGTTTGGACGACAGTGAATGTTCAACATTTTGAAAGTCGTGCCGATGCAGTCCGCCAAATTACAGGAATTACGATTCACGAAACTATCCCCGATTCATTACTCGATTTTGCCAACGAAATTGATCTGATTGATTTATCACCAGCAGACCTACGTAAACGGCTTTCTGAAGGCAAAGTTTATACATCAGAGCGCATCGAAACAGCGATGGGCAATTTTTTCCGCGTGGGCAATCTGACCGCCCTGCGTGAAATGGCATTGCGCCTGACGGCAGAACATGTTGACCACAAATTGCAAGATTACATGCAAATCAAGCGCATCGCTGGACCGTGGAAATCGGGTGAGCGGTTGATGGTGGCTGTCGGACCCAGCCCATTTTCTGAGCGACTCATCCGATGGACGCGCCGAATGGCATACAACCTAGAGGCGGAATGGTTGACGGTGTATATCGAACCAACCACCCCCCTTAGCGCCGAAGCTAAAAAACGCCTTGCGCGGAATATCACCCTCGCCCGTAGTTTAGGCGCAGAAATTGTGATGAGTCAGGGAGATAATATCCCACAAGCATTGATAAAAATCGCCCGACAGCGCAACGTCTCGCAGATTGTCATCGGTAAACCACAACATAGCCTGTTACAAGCCATCATACGGGGTGGTTCTCTGGTAGATAAAATCATTCGCATGAGTGGCGATATTGATATTTTGGTGGTCACAGGTGATGATGAAGAATCACAAAAGCCCAAATCTGCCCCATTTTTCAGCTCAG
>JALONZ010000484.1 GCA_025454675.1 Anaerolineae bacterium
CCACCACATCCGCCAACCATGCAGGAATCGGCGGGGCGGTTTTATACCCCGTCGCTAAAATTGCCCCATCCGCAAAAAATGTGCGTCCATCACGTAATTTCACAGCAAACGGGTTATTTTCGGCGTGAATCACATCACCAATCACATGCTGAATCATGCCTATTTGAATCGCGTTTTGCACCGCTTCCGCCACATCATACGGCATAGATCCTTTATAACGCGCTTGCTGTATCATGGCACGGCGAATAGATAAATCATTTGTCGCATAAAATGCGTCTAGGCACAGGCGCGTCACCCAACACGGGTCGCTATCAAAATCGTGAATCCGAATGGGGTAACGGGTGATGAGCGTCACTTCTACCCCACTTTCCGCGATTGCCAAAGCGGTTTGCCCCGCGCTGATGCCCCCACCAATCACCAACCAGCGCCCAGATTGAATATTTTGGCGCGAAAAGGTTTCATCCAGCACATGATGAATCGGCATATCGGCTTGCACCCATTCGGGAATCAGTGGATTATCGCTCACACCCATCGCCAATAACACATTTTGCGCGTCTATCGGCTCATGGTCGGTATAAATCCGCCAGCCCCCCACGATTTTTTCCATCCCCCGCGCATAATTCTGAACATGACAGCTTTCTAAGCCGAATCGGGTAATCAGTGAATCGCTGTGCGCGTTGAATAACGATAAGGCGGGACGTTCATATAATGCGAGGGGTGGCGGATAGGTGATACCCACCGTTTGCGTGAATGTCCGCAGATGAAACGGGTCATCGTGAATATGATGCGCCCCTGGTGAACGCAAATGCGACATGCCGACATTCGCCGTGATATGTTTCCACCGTCCTAGCAGGTGCGGATGTGGGTCTAATATCGCCAATTGTGCGTGTGGGATGCGCTGTTTGCGGATGAAATGCAAGGCGTGGGTCGTGCCATGTATCCCCCCGCCAATGATGAGCCATTTGTGCATGAATTAGTCCTTTTTATCTTTGACCTCACCCCTAAATCCCCTCTCCAGTTTGGCGAGGGGACTTTATTCACACATAAAATAGGTTTCACCCCTTCTCCAGTTTGGAGAAGGGGTCGGGGGATGAGGTTATCTTTTAATCCTTTTTGCCACGCAACCACCCCAGCGCCATATCTGCTAATTTGCTGATGTCGGATTTTGGGGCATTTTTGGCGATGGTTGCATCAAATTGGGCTTGGAACATGTGCGGGTCTATGCCACCGTGTTCGGCAATCACCACAATTTGCGAGATAGGCGTTGCATCCCCCCATTTGCGCCCCCATGTGATGGAGGCGCGTTTGCCCACCACTTGCAAAATGCCCATCGTATCGGGGTCATCTAGCAGGTATAAAAAGCCTTTAGCACGATACACCGTCTTAGGCAGGCTATCCACCAATCGGCGCACGGCACGCAGTGATAATAAATCGGCGCTTTGCCATGACCATGTGCTGAATATCAAGCTGTGGTCATGATGATGATGGTCGTGGTCGTGATGCTCACCTTCCGCATGGACATGCACATCTATCGCATCTCGATGTGCCAATTTTTCATACGAAAATGTGCCTTGCCCAAGCAATAATTCCATCGGCACACGTCCGAATGTCGTCTCTAACAGGCGGGCATTGGGGATGATTTTTCGCACCCATGCGCGGACTTTTTGCAGGTCATCTTCCCCCACCAAATCCACTTTATTAATCACCACAATATCCGCCGAACCGACTTGTAACACCGCCATCGTTTCATTTTGGCGTTCTAATGTCAGGATTTGTTCGGCATCAATCACCGTCAAAACCGCATCCACCATAATCAATTGACTGAGGGCTGGTTGGCGGAACACCATCGCAATTTCAAGCGGGTCAGATACCCCACTGGCTTCGATGATGATGTGGTCAGGGGGGATTTCGCGTTGGGTAATTTTTACCAATGCCGCGATTAAATCCCCGCGTATCGTACAACAAATACACCCATTCGACAATTCAATCGTATCTTCTTCTCGTGCTTCGACAACCAACTGAGCATCAATATTCACAGAGCCAAAATCATTGACTAACACCGCCACGCGCAACCCATGATTCGATTGCAAGACAAAATTGAGCAAGGTCGTTTTGCCCGCGCCCAAAAAGCCTGTTAAAATGGTGACGGGTATGGGATTTTGTGGAGACATCATAAACATTTTCCTTTGATTTCGTGGCTGACATACGAGGCTAAAGCCTCTAGTCAGCCATTACAGTTCAGAAGACAGGGTTTTGTAATGGCTGACTAACCCGCAGGGTGTATGTCAGCCACCCATTTTTAGATATGATTACCATCATACACGGACACCTTATGGATATTCAACTCGAAACACGCTTGGTACTACAATTGCAAGAAATCGCCAAAAAGCAAAACCGCGATATTTCGGAGTTATTGGTGGATGCCATCGCCGACTATGTGGAACGCCAAACCGATGAGACCGCACTTCGCGCTCATGTGCGCTCGCTCATCAATACCCACAAATGGCTTTTAGATGAATTGGATAAACGCTGATGACAGAAATTCGCTATTTGAATGTGGTGGAACTCATCATCATCAATGAAGAACTCATCGGTGGCAAATCGCAATTGCGTGATGTGGATTTGCTAGAATCAGCCGTATTGCGCCCCATGACCAGCGCCTTCGGTGAAGATGCGTATGTGACCATTCATGACAAAGCGGCGGCGCTGTTTCATTCCCTATCGCGGAATCATGCCTTTGTGGATGGCAATAAGCGCACATCCGTCTTGGCGACCATTTTATTTTTGGAATTGAATGGTTATACCGTCACATGGGATGCAGAACAGGCGCTGGAATTTGTGTTACAAATCGCACAAGGCGCGACAGATTGGGAAGTTATATCAGAATGGCTACAAGCCAATAGCAAACCGAGCTAAATTGGGTCTATATGCGGTTCTACCCATTTGATATAATTAGACAAGATTGATTAGTCAATATTGACTATAGGAGAAAACGGTATGGAAAACTTTTTGTATCAAACCCATTCGGGTGTGCGTTGGTTGGTGGTATTGATGACGGTT
>JALONZ010000485.1 GCA_025454675.1 Anaerolineae bacterium
TTGGAGCTATCGCCGTTAAAGTTTGCACTACAGAAGTTTCAATGACATTGGGTGTAGGTGATGGTTGTCCGCTAACCATCACCGTGCCATTACAGTTGTAAATGCCGTTGAAGATAGTTGCATTAAATGAGCAGGCGAGAGGACGCTCTGATGAACCTACAGGGATTGCACCGATAATTGCAACAACTACAGCCGCTATAGCTGCAACAATTGATGCCGTTATCGCAGGATGCCTTCCGATTGGTTTTGGATTTGATGGAGGTGATTCCCCGTTATAGTACTCATCATATTCGTAACGATCTTTTGGCATGTGAAAGTCCTTTATCTTCAAATAATAAATTTGGGAATTTGCTCCTCAATTAGAAAACTCTTACCCGATTAAGATAAAGCCCCATTTTAGTCTTAATCGGGTTTGTTTTTCTACCCCCGAACCTCATGATGCTTTTGCAAACTACGCACCTTTAACGGTTTATCGCGCAAGGCACGAATCCCCTGAACACTCGCCATTGCCGCGCTGAGGGTCGTCACCAGTGGGATGCCCAGTAACGCCGCCGTCCCACGAATTAATGCCCCGTCATCATGTGCCTGACCGCCGAGTGGTGTGTTGATAATCATATCAATTTCGCCGTTCATCATGGCATCCACGACATGCGGTGAGCCTTGCGCCACTTTATTAATGCGCGTGGCGGGCAAGCCAATCATCTCTAGCCAGCGAGCTGTGCCTTCGGTGGCAAATAATTTGAATCCCATGTTGTGCAAATCTCGCGCAATTTTCGACACCGCGCCTTTATCAAAATCATTCACACTGATGAGGATATTGCCTTTTTGGGGCAGGGACACGCCCGTCGCCATCTGCGATTTGATGAACGCATGACCAAAACTGGACGCATGACCCATCACTTCGCCCGTAGACCGCATTTCGGGTCCCAAACGCGCATCCACACCCGGAAATTTTTGGAAGGGCAACACGGCTTCTTTGACGAAAAACCCATCTACAGACGGTTCGGTGAGGAAATTCAATTCGGTGAGGGTTGCGCCCGTGCCGATTTGGGCGGCATAACTGGCGAGTGGCACACCCACCGCCTTACTGACGAATGGCACAGTTCGGCTGGCACGCGGATTGACCTCTAACACATAGACAATTTCATCTTTTATGGCGAATTGGATGTTGAATAAGCCTTTTACGCCCAATGCCAAGCCGATGCGTTGGGTGTGTTCGCGGATAATTTCGATGTGATACGCGCTGATTTTATACGGTGGCAATACGCACGCCGAATCACCACTATGCACACCTGCTTCTTCGATGTGTTGCATAATCCCGCCGATAGTGACGTGTTCGCCATCACACAACGCATCCACATCCACTTCAAACGCATCATCCAAGAAGCGGTCAATGAGGATGGGGTGTTCTGTCCATGTGATATGTTTATTCACCCAATCGATGAGCATGGCATCATCAAAGACAATCGCCATACCGCGCCCACCCAATACATAACTGGGTCGCACGAGGACGGGATACCCAATTTTATTCGCCACTGCGAGGGCTTCATCCTTATTCAATGCCGTACCGCCTGCGGGTTGGGTGATATGTAAATCTTCCATGAGGGCATTAAAGCGTTTGCGGTCTTCTGCGAGGTCAATCGTCTCCACAGATGTCCCCCAAATCGGCGCACCTGCCTCATGCAAGGCACGGGCGATATTCAACGGGGTTTGTCCGCCAAATTGCACCAGAACACCATCTGGTTTTTCCACATCAATGATATTCAGCACATCTTCCGCCGTGAGGGGTTCAAAATACAACCTATCGGCAGTGTCGTAATCGGTGCTGACCGTTTCGGGATTGCAATTGACCATGATGGTCTCATATCCCAATTTTTTCAGCGCAAAGCACGCATGAACACAACAATAATCGAACTCAATCCCCTGACCAATCCGATTTGGACCCCCGCCTAAAATCATCACCTTTTTCTTGTCGGTGGGGTAGGCTTCGTTCTCGGATTCATAAGTCGAATACAAATAGGGGGTTTGTGCCTCAAATTCTGCCGCGCAGGTATCCACTCGATAATAATTGGCAACCACGCCCAACGCCTTGCGATGCGCCCGCACCGCCATTTCTTTTTCGCCGATGAGTTGCGCGATATAGGCATCACTAAACCCATTTTTCTTCAGTTTGAGCATATCGGCTTGGTCTAAATCGGCGAGTTTGAGTTGTTTATGCAAAATTGTTTTGTGGATGTGCATCAGGTCTGCCATTTGTTGCACAAACCACGGGTCAAAGCGCGTTTGCTCCACAATTTCTTCTTGACTCACGCCGTTATACAAATTCGCCGCCACCTGAAACAGGCGTTTGGCGGTGGGGATGGCAAGTGTTTCGGGTGGGACATTTTCGAGGTTGCTCCCAAATCCGCTAATGCCAATATCCAATGACCGTACCGCTTTTTGCAAGGCTTCGGAGAAGGTGCGCCCAATCGCCATCACTTCGCCAACGGCTTTCATCTGCGGACCTAAAACCGTATTCACCCCTGCAAATTTTTCAAAATTCCAACGCGGGATTTTGACAACCACATAATCGAGCGAGGGTTCAAAACTGGCGGGTGTCACGCGGGTGATGTCGTTGGGGATTTCGTCTAGGCTGAAGCCAACCGCGACCAATGCCGCAATTTTGGCGATGGGGAAGCCTGTCGCTTTGCTGGCGAGCGCCGATGACCGCGACACACGCGGATTCATCTCAATCACATACACCTCGCCGTCATACGGGCTGATGGCATATTGCACATTCGCGCCACCTGTTGCCAACCCCACTTTATCAAAAATGGCGCGGGACATATTGCGGAGGCGTTGCAATTCTTTATCGGTGAGGGTTTGCGCGGGTGCTACGGTGATGCTATCGCCTGTATGCACCCCCATCGGGTCTAAGTTTTCGATTGAACACACCACCACGAAATTGCCATTGGTATCGCGCATGATTTCCAGTTCATATTCTTTCCATCCCAGCAGGCTCATATCAATCAAAACCTGCCCGACTGGGCTTTGTTTGATGCCGTTTCGC